>NZ_RAWQ01000244.1:0-14439 GCF_003668965.1 Corallococcus sp. AB030 | reverse complement strand
CCCCTACCGCCGAGGGCGTCCAGCGGCGGAACCGCTCCGGCAACGCCTGCTCCCCCAGCGTAAGGACGGCCGCCGCGCCCGCCGCCCAGGCCATGGCGAGCCGCAGGTCCACCGAGACGGCACCCAGCCCTGACGCCAGCACCTGCGCCACACCCGCCGTCATCGTCGCGGCCGGAGCCGGGAAGCGCTCCGACCCCAGCACGGACGGCTCTGGCACCAGCAGGTAGAACAGCGGCACCACCACCAGCGCCCCCACGACGCACCCCAACAGCTGCGCCAGGAACACGCGGCGAGGATCCGCGCCCAGCAGGTGTCCCGCCTTCTGGTCCGTGAGCAGGTCCGCGGAGGAGGACGCCGCGTTGACCGTGATGCCCGCCGTCGCCAGGTTCGCGCGCACATCCCCGGGCAGCAGCACGCCATACGTCAGCTGCGTCACCTGCCCCAGCGCGCCCACGGGGCTCATGTCCGTCTCCCCCGTGACACGGCAGGAGATGAGACACAGCACGAACGACAGCGCCACCGCGAGCAGCGCGTGCGGCACCGGCACGTCGAAGCCCACCCGCGCCAGCGCCACCGTCGCGGGCGTCAGCACCAGCATCCCCGCCACCCACCACCGCCCGGGCACCTGGAGCGCTTCAATGGGATGCGGCGCCTGACGCTGCCCGCGCAGCCCCCGCAGCGCCCGGCCCCACACGCGGGCCTGGAGCGCGAACTGCAACAGCGACGCGGTGGTGAGCGCCGCCGCGCCCGGCCACAGCGCCCACGCGAGGAAGTCCCCATCCGGAGCCACCACGCCCGCCGCCATCAACCGGGGCGCGACAACGCCATGGACGAAGAGCGCCCCCAGCCACATGGACGCGGTGACGCGCACGCCCAGCAGCGCGCCGCCGCCCACCGGCATCAACCCCGTCTCCAGCGCGAACCCCAACCGCTCCAGCGACACGCCCCCCAGCGTCCCGGGAAACGCATACGCATAGGGCAAGCGCCCGAAGCCATCGCGCGCGAGCGTCAACACACCCGCGATCAGCCCGCCCACGCCCAGCATGCGCAGCCGCGGCCCCGCCGACTCCCCTCCCGAATGCAGCGCGCGAGCCGTCGCCGCCGCGGCCGTCCCGGACGCGAACGGAAGCTGCTCCCGGTCCACCAGCTGCCGCTTGAACGGCACCGCGAACAGGACGCCCAGCGCGGACAACAGGAACGTCCACGCCAGCAGCGTCATCCCGGGCAGGTGGTGCCCCGTCGTCAACAACCACGCCCCCTGCACCGACACGAGCGCGCCGCCCGTCGCATACCCCGCCGACGACGCCACCGTCTGCGCGCACCCCAACTCCAGCAGGGACAACGGGCTCCCGGCGACGCGCGGGCTCAAGCGCCGGAACGCCCCATGCGTCGCGGACGCGAGCAGCGCGGCGGTGACGGCCACACCGAACGCCACACCCGTCTTCAGGCCCGCGTAGAGGTTGGTGGCGCAGGTGAGCACGCCCAGCCCCGCGCCCAGGAGCACCGCGCGCAGGGTGAGCTGGGGCAGCCGGTCGCCCTGGTACACGTGCTTCAGCCAATACGTGTCCACCTCCGCCTGTGTCGTGCCGGGGATGCGCAGCAGCGTCAACGAGGCGTCGGTGGGCGTGTCCCCGGCGGGGACGGCGCGGGGAGCGGAGGCCGTCATGGGCCGTCCATCCTCTCCGTTCGTCCCCTTCCGCGCCACCACGGCCCGAGGCGTCAGGCCTCGCGCGAACGCAGCAGGTAGAAGACGTAGCCGTAGCTGTCCCCGTGGCGGCGGTACAGGTTCACTTCCTGTTCCGCCGCCGCGATGACCTCGCGCAGGGCCGCGTCCGCGGTGGGGCGCAGCCGGTCGATGCGCTGGAGGAGCGGCGTGTAGTAGTCGTCCCACCACGCGGACGCGGGCAGCGTGAAGGTGTCCAGCACCGTGAAGCCCGCGGCCTCCGCGCTGGCGCGGTTCTGGGCGATGGTGCCCATGGACGGGTACCCGGCGGACCAGAAGCGCACCGCCTCCGGAGGACGGACGTCCGTGAGCCAGGTGCACTCGGTGACGGCCACCTGTCCACCGGGCGCGAGCAACGGCCGCCACTGGCGCAGGCCCTGCTCGAAGCCCATCAGGTAGATGGCGCCCTCGGACCAGAGCAGGTCGACGGAAGCAGGAGGCAGCGACAGCGCGCGCATGTCCTCCTGGCGCGTGACGATGGCGTCCGACAGCCCCTGCTCGCGGGCCTCGCGCTCCAGCCGGTCAAGGTAGGGCCGGTGCAGGTCCACGGCGGTGACGCGCGTGCCCAGCTCCCGCGCGAGCACCAGCGACTGCCGTCCGGTGCCCGCGCCCAGGTCCAGCACGCGCGGCGAGGGCGGCAGCGGGGACAGGCGCCGCAGCGCTTCCCGGGTGCAGGCGTCACTACCGGGGCCCAGGCGGGGCAGCTCGTTGTAGAGGGTGAAGAAGGCGTTGACCGTCTGGCGCAGCTCGCCGGAGCTGCGCTTCACGTTGCCCTGGAGCAGCGGGACGCGCTTCCAGTGCTCCTCGATGCGCTGCTTGAACAACTCCGGCATGGGCAGGTCCGCGCGCAGCGTGGTCCACGTGTCGAGCGCGACTTCGACAGCCCCCTTCACTACCGGGAGGACATCGTCGTCGCTCAGGCCCAGCTTGCGCGCCAGGCGCTCGAAGCTCTGGAGTGACACGTCCTCGAAGCGCTTGGACTTCGCCAGGTTCAGCGCGAGCTGGTCCTGCGGCATGTACTGAATGGTGGAGACGAAGTCGTACGCGGGCGACAGCGTGGGGCGTGTGCCGTCCGGGTAGTAGAGGGACCAGTTCTTGTGGTGCGCGTCGCCGTTGCCGCACGCGATGATGAACACCAGCCGCCGCAGGAACTCCTGGAGCGCGTCCAGGCCCGCGACCTTGAGCAGCACGTTGGCGATGGTCTCGTAGTTGTACTTCTTGTACTTCTCGTCGGAGTACAGCCCCAGCACCTGCGCCAGGTCCTCCATGTGCACGCGGCGGCCCGGGGACGGCCGGTCGAAGCGGCGGATGGCGTACGCCAGGTCCTCGCGCAGGGTGATGCCCTCCGGGAGGCCGTGCAGGTCGGCGACCGGGAGCAGTTGAAGCTCCGGCACGTCGATGCCGGTGGCGCGCGCCCACGTCATCACGGACAGCTCGTTCTCCGGGACGCGGTCGTAGCGGTTGTCCGGGAGCTTGACGATCCAGTCTCCGCCCAGGCCACCCATGGGCAGCGTCATGCCCCGGTCGCGCCGGAGCATGGAGAACTTGAGCTGCACGCCCGCGAGCGAGAAGCGCAGCGGCTCACCATCCGACACGGGTTCGGCCGGGACGTCCACGAGCGGCGCGTCGTGGCCGGCGAGCTCGCCCGCCGGGCGGATGATGACGGCCCCGGAGAGGTCCGCGCCCAGGTGGGCGATGAAGAAGAACTCGCGCTGCCGGGCGATGTGCTGGCGCTCGGAGATGAGGTCGCGCAGCGGGCCTTCGGGCAGGAGGTTGGAGAAGAACGGCGGCAGCCGCATGCGGCTGGTGTGGCGGCGCGACAGGTCGTCCTCGAAGAACTGGCCCAGGACGGGGCGCGGGTAGCGCTGGCGGTAGTCCTCGGAGAGGCTGAACTCGATGCGCTCGTCCGCGAGCAGCGTGAGCGTGCCGACGTGCACGTCGCCAATGAGGACGTCGAGGATGCCCGTGGTGGACACAGGGAGCGTGGGGTCCATGTCAGTCCTCATCGTCGTCGATGATCATCGACTGGAGCGAAGGCCGGTCCGAGTCGTCCCAGCGCGTGCGGGCCTCCATGAACTGGCGCAGGACGGGCTCCAGGACCATCTGCCGCAGGTGGAGGAACGCACCGTCATTGCGCCGCAAGGACTCCATGGCCTGCGGGCTGAGCCCATGGCTGTGGAGGATGTCCTCGCTCGGAGGCGGCTGCGCTTCGAGCATCTGGGAGAGGGAGTGCCCCGGCACCGGAGGATGGAAGAGGAAGTTGAAAGTCCCTTCCATCAGGCGCCGGACCGTCCTCCGGTCAAAGACCCGCTGCGTGGTCCACCGGGGGTCACCCGCGGGAAGGATGGGCTGGAAGCCCTCGCCCTGCTGCTCCAACAGCTCTCCAGGGTCCAGCACCGCGCCCGTCAGCAGGTGGCGCGGCTGGAGGGACAGCATCGCGATGCGCAGGACCAGCGGGGGCCGCGCGATGGAGTGGGGAATGACGGGCATGCCCGTCTCCATCCACCAACGGATGAGCGGCGGCGGAACCTGCGCCAGCAGCGTCTGGAGGGAGCGCTCCTCGTCGGAGCGGATGGCCGCGAAGACCTGGAGGGCCTCCGGGGGCTTCAGCTCCCAGCCGCCGAAGACGATGTGGCGCCAGACCCAACGCGACAACAGCTCCCGCGAACGAGGTGTCGGCTCAGGGTGCAGTTGGAAGAACCGCGTCAGCAGGACCAGCGAGTTCTCCGGGGCGGGCAGCAGCTTGAGGTGCGGGATGAACGCATCGCGCTTGAGGAACACGATGGCGTCCCGGAGCGCCCGGTCCGTGCGGCGGACGGTCTCCGTGAGCTCGTCGTCCTGGTTGAGCTGTTCCTGGTAGCCCCGCGTGAAGTCCAGGCCGCGCACGGCCAGCACGGCGCGCAGCAGCAGCGACTCCGGGATGCTCCCGAAGCCCAGCTCCCGCAGCCCTTCGGTCACCGACTCCAGGCTGAGCGAGCGCGAGCCCACGTACAGCGCATTGAACACCTCTTCATCCGTGAGCGGACGGCCCGCGGTGTTGAGGCGCTTGAAGATGATCCGGAGGACCTTCTCGTCCGCCGTGTCCACGACGTACGCGGGCACCTGGTACTCACGGATGGCCTTGCCCAGGCGGATGGCGGCGCGCAGGTGCTCCGGGTGTGCCTCCCGGCCCGGGTAGCGGTTGAGCCAGTGGAGCAGCGACTCGCTGTCCAGCACCTCGTTCATCGGGAGCCAGTGCGGCGGCGGAGCCCCTGTCTCCGGGGGTGCATGCAGTTCCCCCGTCTCCAGGTCGAAGTAGAGGTGGAAGTCGTCGCGTCCGGCTTCGTCGCCATACGACGGATGCAGCAGCACGCCCGCGAGCGCCGTCACGCGCTGCTGTCCGTCCACGGCCCACAGGCCCTGGCTGGTGGAGGGCGCGTCGATGCGCACGGGGCCGAAGCTGACATTGGCGGCGGGGGCTTCCCGTCGCCAGAACAACAGGGTCCCGATGGGATAGCCCCGGTACACGCTGTCCAGCAGGTCGCGCACGTCCTCCGCGGTCCACCGCAGGGGGCGCTGGAAGTCGGGGATGCGCACCTCGCCGCGCCGCACGCGGTCGAGCAGGTCCTCGATGCTGAACGACTTCGTCTCCGGGCGCCGCGTCAGGGGAGCGGGCATCGCGATCCTCCTCCCCCGGTCTGTAACCCGAAGCTCCAGAACCCGCCACCTACACCGTGGAGCCACGTCGCTTCGGCAGCAGCACCACCAGCCCCAGCGCCACCAGCCCCGTCACGGTGGACAGGACACGGCCGCCCTGCCCCACCGCGTTGACGTCCAGTTGCAGATCCAGCAGCCCGTTCGCCAGGTTCCATCCCCAGTGCAGCCCCACTGCGCCCCACAGCGAGCCCGTGCGGGCCACCGCCGCCGCGTACGCCAGGCCCGTGCAGAACAACATCAGCCACTCCAGCGGCCCGTTTCCCAACCGGTACACGTGCGTGAGCACGAACACGCCCGCGGACAGGGCCACGTAGCCCACGCCCTGCCCCGCCACCGGCCACGCGCGATACCAGAAGCCTCGCGCCACGATGTCCTCCGCCACCGACGGCACGAACGTGGACACCACGATGCCCAATGCCGCCACCAGCAGCGCCGTGCCCATCAACGGCTTCTCCAGGGGCTGCACGCGCATCACGCCCACCGCCACTCCCACCAGCACGGACAGCGGCTTGAGCACCAGCATCACCGCCAACGCCCGCGCGAGCGCGGAGCCCCGCCACTCCAACGCATACGCATGGAAGCCGTTGCGGTAGCCCAGCCACCGCCCCACTCCCCAGGCCACCGCGTGGAAGAGCGTCATCATCACCGCTGCCACCACGGCGTTCCCCAGCAACCGTCCGCCAATCCCCTCCGGCGCTTCGTAGCAGGCGTACAGCACGACGAACGCGAGCGCACAGTGCAGCGCGACACGCGGGGGAGACGATGACTCGGAAGGTGCGGGGCTCATGAAGGAGGCCCCCTCATAGCGCGGGAAACGTCCCCCCCGCACAGCCAACTTCCGCGAGTCCCTGCGTATCGCACCGCGAGTCACCGCGACTCCCAACGAGGGGGAATCCAACATGCGCATCACCCATCACGCCCGGTTCATCCGGGCGCTCACGGCCGTGGCCTGCCTTGGCACCGCCTGCCGCCCGGAAGACGCCGCCGAACCCACCACTCCGCCCGCACCCCAGTCGCCCGCCATCTCCGGCGTGCGCTCCACGTGGGCCCGCATTGGGCCCAAGGCCGAGGCCCGCGAGGTGAAGTACGAAGCCATCAACGGCCTGGCCCTCTTCGAGGGCGACATCATCCTGGGCACCGTGGAGGACGTGGAGCGCGAGTCTCCCAAGGTGAAGGCCCAGGCCGGCAACCGCGTCTCCGCGGAGAGCATCCAGGTCAGCGGCAGCAGCAAGCGCTGGCCCAACGGCGTCGTCCCGTACGTCCACGTCTACGGCTCGCTGGATGACAACTTCGTCGTCAACGACGCCATCCGGCACTGGCAGCGCCGCACGGGCCTGCGCTTCGTGCCCATCTCCGCCAGCACGCCCTCTTCCGTCGACCACGTCTATTTCGTGAAGGGCCAGGGCTGCTCATCGTCCGTGGGACGCCAGGGCGGCCGGCAGTTCGTCACGCTGGAGGGCGCGTGCAGCCTGGGCAACGTCATCCACGAGTTGGGCCATGCCATCGGCTTCTGGCACGAGCAGAGCCGCGAGGACCGCGACAGCTTCGTGGACATCCTCTGGGACAACATCGAGCCCAACAAGGAACACAACTTCGAGCAGCACATCAGCAACGGCGACGACGTCGGGCCCTATGACTATGGGTCCATCATGCACTACGGCGCCCGGGACTTCGGCATCGCCGACCCCGTCACCGGCGTGCGCAGGGTGACCATCCAGACCAAGGGCGGCCAGGCCATTGGCCAGCGCACCGCCCTGAGCGCGGGTGACGTCGCCTCCGCCGCGTCCATGTACCCGGGTGAGATGAAGGGCAACTTCGAGGAGATCACCTCCACCGGCTACGTGAAGGGCTGGACCTTCGACACCGCGTCGCCGTCCGTCTCCGTGGACGTGCACTTCTACATCGACGGGCCGGCGGGCTCCGGCGCGTACGGCGGCGCCGCGACCGCGAACGTTTCACGCAATGACGTCAACACCGCGTACGACGGCATCCTGGGCGACCACGGGTTCTACTTCCCGGTGCCGGCCTGGTACCGCGACGGCCAGAACCACACGATGTATGTCTATGGCATCGACGCGCAGGGCCTCCACAACCCGCTGCTCGCGGGCTCGCCGCGCACCTTCAACCTGCCGGGCGCCTTCGGCACGCTCGACAACATCTCCTACGACGGCACGGTGACGGGCTGGGCGCTGGACCTGGACTCGCCGTCGGCGTCCATCGCGGTCTACTATTCCATCGACGGCAACCCGGCGTCCGTGGCGAACGTGACGGCGAACCTCTACCGCGCGGACGTGAAGAGCGCCTATCCCATGGCGTCCGGCGCGAACGGCTTCTCCTTCCGCATCCCGGACCACTACGTGGACGGCCTGGACCACACGCTGCGCATCTACGCGTTGGATCAGCAGGGCCGCCACAGCCCGGTGCTCGGCAACGCGCCCAAGACGTTCCGGCTGGCCATGCCCTCCGTCTACAAGGCGGGCGTCTTCGCCGGCACGGGCAGCGCGGATCAACTCATCGCCATTGACGGGTCGGGCTATGGCCCGCGCGTGCTCGTCTCCGGCTACGTCAACGCCAATGCCTTCCCCAATTTCCACTACCAGGAGTCCTGGAGCGCGTCGGTCCTGCTCAATGGCTGGCACAACCCCGGTGACATCAAGCTCCAGGGTGACTTCCGGGGCCTGGGCTACGACCAGATGCTCTTCATCAACACCGACGGCTGGGGCGGCCGCGTGATGATCACCGACTTTCGCGACGGCGCCGCCCCCTCGGAGGTGCGCTACCACGAGTCCTGGGGACAGAGCGTGCTGCTCGACGGCTGGCACAACCCGGAGGACCTGCAGCTCGCGGGCGACTTCCTCAACCGGGGCCATGATCAGGTGCTGTTCTTCAACCGCTCCGGGACGGGCGGCCGCGTGATGATCACCGACTTCAGCGACGGCGTGGTCCCCTCGGAGGCCGGCTACCACGAGGAGTGGAGCGCCCCGAACTCCTTCGAGGACTGCTCCGAACCCGACGACCGCTTCTACGTGGGCGACTTCCAGAACCGGGGTTACGACCAGGTGCTCTGCCTCAACCGCTCCGGCACGGGCGCGCGGGTGAAGCTCCTCGACTTCAGCGCGGGCGTGGGCCCGGCGCAGGTGCGCTACGTGGAGGCGTCCGGTGCCTTCACCGTGCTCGACGGGCTGATGGACGCGGACGACAACCAGGCGGCGGGGGACTTCCGGGGCCTGGGCTATGATCAGCTCCTGCTGGTGAACAACGGCACCACCGGCACGGCCATGCTCATCGCGGACTTCCTCGACGGCGTCGCGCCCGCCGAGGTGCGCTACAGCGAGGCGCAGGGCGTGAGCTACTACCCCACGCTGTTGGCCAACCGGATGCTCGTGGGTGATTTCCGCGGCCTGGGCCACGACCAGGTGCTCTATGGCTCCTGGAACGACCCCACCTACTTCACCACCATCCTGGACTTCGCCGACGGCGCCGCCCCGCCGGAGCTGCTCTTCCAGAAGGTGGAGATGAACTGAAGCCGCTGACGTGATGACTCGCGCCATCCTCCTGGTGACTGCAGTCACCGGCCGGGCACCTGGCGCGAGCATCCTCTTCCTGTGAGTTCCAGGGGTTGCGCGGTTCACCTTGTCGGCATGCCCGCTGCATTGAGGTCAGGGCACGTCGCAGCTCAGACCCAAGGTGATAACCATGATCGACCTCAAGGCCACGGCCCGCTCCTCCTCCCTGCTGCGCCCCACCACCGCGGAGTCCGCGCTCGTCAGCCCGAAGGCCCAGCTCTCCGCGGGGCCTGTCGCGGACGCCTCCCGGAGCATGCCGGCGCGGGGCTTCAGCCAGGTGGACTCGTTCGAGCCCGCGATCATCAACCGGCGGCAGCCGCGCGGGATGTCCGCGATGGAGGGTGCGTCGGACATGCTCAGCGCCCCGGCCGCCTTCGCCCCCCGGGGTCTCCCCCCGGAGCTCCAGAACCTGGCTCCGGCTCCGGCCGCGACCCAGGCGCCGGATCCTGCTCCGCAGCAGGCCTCCAACGGCGTCCCCAGCGCCAATGACAAGCGCCCGGCCGGGGACAACCGTTCCGCCGCGCAGATTGTCGACGACACGCCCGCGCTGAAGAACCTGGGCCGCCAGAAGGACATCAAGTTCGACCAGCTGTGCAAGCAGACGGGCGTCGACCCCAAGCTGGACCTGAAGGATCCGAAGCAGAACGCCGACGGCGTCTACCGGCTGGCCAAGGTGCTGGAGTTCATCGACAGCGCCAAGGCCTCCACGGGCGGGGACCGGGATAGCAAGGTCAAGGGCGGCGTAGGTGACGGCAACATCGAGGGCATCACCAAGGACGGCGACGCGCGCCACGGCACGGAGGCCGGCATGGTCAAGGACTTCGCCGAGAAGGGCTACTCCTTCCTGGGCGAGCACCAGCTGCCGACCACCAAGGACACCCACGTCAAGGCGGACGGCAGCAACAAGGACAACTTCCAGTGGGCCGCGGGCGAGGCCGGCAAGGCCCTCTGGTTCCTGCCGGGAGTCAGCAACGTCCTGACGGGCGTGGGCAACTCGGAGGGCGGCTTCAAGGGCGTCCTCGAGGGCGCCGCGAAGGGCTACGTCAACACCCTGAAGGGCGCCGCGGAGGGCGTCATCGGCTCCATCACCAAGGGCCGCGCCAACCCGGCCGGGATGATCTTCGGAGGCGTCATGGGCGCGCTGGGCAACACCGAGGCCGCCCCGCAGCCGGTGAAGGACATCGCCAACATGCTCTACTAGGGCAGCGGCTCCGTGCGGTGCTTGCGCGCGGGGTTCTCCAACCCCACGCGGAACCACCGGTAGCCGTAGCCCTCCAGGGTGAGCCCGTGGCGCTGTCCGTCCACGGGCTCGGAGTGGTCCTCGCTGAGCACGTTGAACAGCGTGCACGGCTCCTCGCCGCCCGGATCCAGCTTCACCGTGCAGGGCCGGGCGGACAGGTTGTGCAGCACCACCATCGCGTTGCCCTTCCATTCGTACCGGATGGCCAGCACGCCCTTGTTGCCCGTGCGCAGCACCTTCCACGCACCCCACCCCAGCTCCGGGCACTCCTTGCGCGCGCGGATGATGCGCTCGGTCCAGTTGAGCTGTGAGGCCGGGTCGCGGCGCTGCTGCGCCACGTTCACCTGCCGGAAGCCGAACGGCCCCTCCGACACCAGGGGCTTCACCGGCGCCTCCGCCAACGTGAAGCCGCCGTGCGGCTCCGGGCTCCACTGCATGGGCGTGCGCACCGACTGCCGCTCCACGAGTGACAGGTTCTCCCCCATGCCCAGCTCGTCGCCGTACCAGAGCACTGGAGTCCCCGGCAGTGAGAACATCAAACTGTAGGCCACTTCGATGCGGCGGCGGTCGCCGTCCAGCATCGACGCGAACCGGCGGCGCAGGCCCCGGTCATACAGCTGCATGCCCTTGTCCGGCCCCAGCGCCTCGAAGACCTCCAGCCGGTCCTCGTCCGACAGGCGCCCCAGGTCCAGCTCGTCGTGGTTGCGCAGGAAGTTCGCCCACTGCGCCGTGTGCGGCAGCCTGGGGGCTGACTTCAGGGCCTGCACCAGCGGCGTCACGTCCCCTCGCGTGAGCGCCAGGTAGAAGTTCTGGTTCGCCAGGAAGTTGAACACCATCTGCATGCGGTCGTTGTCGCCGAAGAACTCCACCACCTCGTTCATGGTGACGTTGGCCTCCGCGAGCAGGATGGCGTCGCCTTTGCGCCATGAGAGGAATTCGCGCATCTCCTCCAGCAGCTTGTAGGGGTTCTTCACGTCCGGGTTCTTCACGCCCTTCAGTTCGACGAGGAAGGGCACCGCGTCCACCCGGAAGCCGGACACGCCCAGTTCCAGCCAGTACCCCATCACCTTGAGGATCTGCTCGCGCACCTCCGGGTTCGCCACGTTGAGGTCGGGCTGGAAGTCGAAGAAGCGGTGGAAGTACCAGAGGCGTGCCTCCTTGTCGTACGTCCACGTGGAGGGCTGCACGCCCGGGAAGACCATGCCCTTGTTGGCGTCCTTGGGTCGCTTCTTCGACCAGACGTAATAGTCGCGGTAGCGGCTGTCCGGGTCCTTGCGCGCGGCCTGGAACCACGGGTGTTGATCCGACGTGTGGTTCACCACCAGGTCGATGATGACTCGGATGCCGTGGAGCTTCGCCTCGTGGGTGAAGGCCACGAAGTCGCCCAGGTCCCCCAGGCGCGGATCCACGCCGTAGTAGTCGCTGATGTCGTAGCCGTTGTCGCGGTTGGGCGTGGGCTGGAAGGGTAAGAGCCACAGGCAGGTGATGCCCAGGCCCGCCAGGTAGTCCAGCTTGCGGCGCAGGCCCGTGAAGTCCCCCACGCCGTCGCCGTTGCCGTCCATGAACGTCTCGACGTCGAGGCAGTAGACGACCGCGTTCTTGTACCAGAGGTCTTCAATCATCCCCTTCCCTTTAGCCCTCCGTTCCCAGGAGGCATCCGGCGACTCCCGCGCGCCGTGAGGAACCCCACACCCGGGGGCAGGCAGGCTTCGTTCAGCCAACACTCGCGTGAAGGCGGGCCTCGCGGCCGGGCGGATCCGGCTCCAGGGTGGACGCATCCATGCCCCTCATCGGCTTCCACGCGTCACACGAACAGTTCCCGCCCAGTGAGCTTCTGCGCCTCTGTCAGAAGGCGGAAGGCGCGGGCTTCCAGGCCGCGCTCAACTCCGACCACTTCCACCCGTGGACGGAGGCGCAGGGGCAGAGCGGCTTCGCGTGGGCGTTCATGGGCGCGGCGCTCGCGACCACCGGGCTGTCCTTCGGCTCCGTCACCGCGCCGGGCCAGCGCTACCACCCGGCCATCGTCGCGCAGGCGCTGAGTACCCTGAATGAGATGTATCCCGGCCGTGCGTGGATGGCGCTCGGCAGCGGCCAGTACCTCAACGAGGCCATCACCGGCACGGGCTGGCCCGCGAAGGACGTGCGCAACGCGCGCCTGAAGGAGTGCGTGGACATCATGCGCGCCCTCTTCCGCGGCGAGACGGTGACGCACCGGGGGCTCGTCACCGTGGAGGAGGCGAAGCTCTACACGCGCCCCAAGGACATGCCGCTGCTGGTGGGCGCGGCAGTGACGCCGAAGACGGCGGGATGGGTGGCGGGCTGGGCGGACGGCCTCATCACGACCGCGCGGCCCCCGGAGGAGCTGCGCAAGGTGGTGGATGCCTTCCGAGATGGCGGCGGCGAGGGCAAGCCCCTGTTCCTCAAGGTGCAGCTGTCCTACGCGAAGGACGACGAGTTCGCACGTGAAGGGGCGTACAACCAGTGGGCGTCCAACATCTTCACCAACAGCGTCCTCACGGACCTGCGCACGCCCGCGCAGTTCCAGGAGGCCGCGAACGTGGTGCAGCCGCACGACCTGGATGGCCCGCTGCGAGTCTCCAGCAGCCTCCAGCAGCACATGGACTGGCTGGGCGAGGACCTGCGCCTGGGCTTCGACCGGCTGTACCTGCACAACGTCAACCGCGAGCAGGACGGCTTCATCGAGGCGTTCGGCGAGAAGGTGATTCCGGCCCTCACGCGCTGAAAGCCGCTGGGTATGCTCGGGAGCATGCCCACCGAAGTGCTGTCCCGTCAGGCCCTCAACCGCGCCACGCTCGCGCGCCAGTTGCTGCTCACGCGCGAGAAGATGACCGTGCCGCGCGCCATCGAGCACCTGGTGGGGCTCCAGGCGCAGCTCGCGCGCCCGCCGTATCTGGCCCTCTGGTCGCGCCTCCAGGGCTTCCAGCGCGACGCCCTCACGAAGCTGGCGCTCAAGCGGGAGCTGGCGCGCGGCACGATGATGCGCGGCACGCTGCACCTGATGACCGCGAAGGACTACCTGCGCTACCGCGGCCTGTTCCAGCCCCTGCTCAACGCGGCCATGCGCTCCGTGCTGAAGGAGCGCGCCGCTGCGCTGGACCTGCCCGCGCTGCTGGCCACCGCGAAGCCCTTCCTCCAGGAGAAGCCCCGCACCTTCGAGGCGGTGCGCGCGCACCTGATGAAGCACCACGTGGACGGCGACGAGCGGGCCATGGGTTTCGCCGCACGGATGATGCTGCCGCTCGTCCAGGTGCCCGAGGAAGGGCTGGAGTGGGGCTGGCCCGGCAACTCCGGCTTCACGCTGGCGGAGTCGTGGCTGGGCGAGAAGCTCTCCACGGACGACGACGCGTCACCGCTGGTCTTGCGCTACCTGGCCGCCTTCGGCCCCGCCACCGTGGCGGACATGCAGAGCTGGTCCGGCATCAAGCCGCTGAAGGACGCCTTCGAGAAGGTGCGCGGCAAGCTGGTGGAGTTCCGCGACGAGAAGAAGCGCGTCCTCTTTGATTTGCCCAAGGCCCCGCGCCCGCCCGAAGAGACGCCCGCGCCGGTGCGCTTCCTGCCGGACTTCGACAACCTCATCCTCTCCCACGCGGACCGGACCCGCGTGGTGCCGGAGGAGCACCGTGCGCTGTTGTCCACGAAGAACCTGCGCGTGCTGAACGTGTTCCTGGTGGACGGGCGCACCGCTGGCGTCTGGACCACCGAGCGCACGAAGGGCACCGCGACGTTGGTCTGCAATGCCTTTGACGCGCTGAAGAAGCCCGTCCGCGACGCACTGGTGCAGGAGGGAGAGGACCTCCTGCGATTCAGTGACCCAGAGGCCGCGAAGGTGGCGGTGCGGTTCGCCACCTAGTAGCTGCCGCTGTCACAAGGCCAGCGAACTCAGCAGGATTGCCAGGTGCTGCGAGGGTCAGCGATGGGCGCCGCTTGCCATGCTTCTCGGTCGGCGCGGTCCTCAGCACGTCGGACAGGCAGTAGACTGGCTGCCGGGTTCCATCGTCGCTGCGCCGCTGGCCACGCACACAGCTTCTTCGGGAGCCCACCCGAGGAGTCTGTCCTATGAAGAAGGGGCGGTCTCAAGCGGTGAACGCACCACGTGGGTGCTCACCATGGCACCCTGCTTGACGGGAGGCACTGGGTGCGAGGCAGAGGGAAAGCAGCAAGGCTGACAGGTGAGGACAGGCTGGAGATTCGTC
>NZ_RAWQ01000243.1:0-14867 GCF_003668965.1 Corallococcus sp. AB030 | reverse complement strand
GGACTGCACCCCCCGGGGTTTCAGGATTGGGCACTTTCCTGGCTGAGTTTTTTTCAGCCCCAAGGGTTTCGAGCCCCTCCAACCCCCCGGAACGACAGGCCTGTCGCAGGGTACGGTTCTGGCAACAGCGCGGGTATGACCCTGGCCGGCCCTCCGCACGATTCTCCAGGATTGCAGGCATTCACGGTGCTCATCGCCCGGGGGGTGCAGTCCACCGTGGACGGACTTTCGGCCGAGGTCCGGCGGGCGGTGCTGGCCGAGTTGTTCCGCATGGGCGCGGAGGCCTCCGAGAATCACTCGGGACACACGCCCTGTCCTCCCTACACCCTGCGCCTGGACGTGGCGGACTGCCGGATGCACGTGGAGCTGGACCCCATGCGCACCCGCCTGTCCCTGACGGGCCTCACCCGGCCCCGGCCGCACTAGAGGGCGCGGTGAACGAGCGGTGGACGTATGGGCAGATGCTGCCCCGGCGCGCGGGCTACGAGGAGAGCTGGGAGCTCACCTACCGCGTGGAGCAGCTGCGGGAGCTGGTGGGCCACGAGCTGCGCTTGGACTCGGCGCTCGCGGAGGAGCTGGACGACACCCTGGCCCGCCTGGTCCAGCGCAACCAGCGCCTGCGCGGCCTGCACCGCATGATGGCCATGGACCGCGAGCCGGAGGACCTGGTCCTGCACCGCGCCGCGCTGGAGGACCTGGACCGGCAGCTGCTCCAGGAACTGCCCGGGCTGCTGGAGCGGCTTCGCGCCACCATCATGTAGCGTGCTGTCCCGCGTCGTTCGTCGTCCCGCGGATGCCTGTCGGTTTCCGACTTCTGCACGGGCCCCTCTTCTTTTCACCAGTCTAATTGGAGTGTTGATCAACTGGTGGAAGAGGTAGGGGCAGCCGAGTTGGGGAAAAGTCAGCAAGCTTCGGGAATCATTCACGAATCGGCGATCTGCTACATGTGGGCAAATTGCCGGTTTCCCCCGGGCATCCACAACGCCGTTTCCGTGCCCCGGGTTGTCCACAGGGCCATCCACACCATCCACAGGTGATCCACAGGGACCTGGGGGTCGTGCGGGCTGGCATGCGGGCCCCTCCTTCGCGGGTTCCACCGGCAAGAAAGACCCGGGATGCAACAGCCCTGTTATGGTCCGGGCGGCTTTCTTCACGACGCGGGCGCCCTCTTTCCATGGCGCTGGAGGATGAGCTCATCGACTTCCATCGGGGCGAGCGCATCGGGAAGTACGAGGTGCTCACGCAGTTGACCGTGGGCGGCATGGCGGAGCTGTTCCTGGGCTACACGTCGGGCCCGGGCGGCTTCCGCAAGTACGTGGTCATCAAGCGCATCCTCCCGGACGCGCGCTCCAATGATCAGTTCGTCCGCATGTTCCTGGACGAGGCGCGCATCACCGCGGCCTTCAACCACCCGAACATCGCGCAGGTATTCGACCTGGGGGAGGAGGATGACGGGCTCTACCTGGCCATGGAGTTCATCGGCGGGCAGAACCTCAACCAGGTGACCAGCGCGTGCATGAAGAAGCGCCAGCCGGTGCCGCTGGCCTTCACCCTGTCCGTGGCCCGCGACGTGTGCCTGGCGCTGCACTACGCGCACACCTTCACGTCCGCTGGCGGCGAGGCGAGCCCCGTCATCCACCGCGACGTGGCGCAGAAGAACATCATGGTGACGTACGACGGCACCGTGAAGCTGCTCGACTTCGGTATCGCCAAGGCGAAGAACAGCCTGGAGCGCACCAACGTGGGCACGGTGAAGGGCACCACCGGGTACATGTCCCCGGAGCAGGTGCGCGGCGATTCGCTCGACGGCCGCAGCGACCTGTTCTCCGTGGGCGTGGTGATGCACGAGCTCATCACCGGCGAGCGGCTCTTCGCGGGCAAGACCGAGCGCGACGAGATGGTGAAGATCCTCGAGGACGCCATCCCGTGGCCGTCGGTGCTGCTGCCGCACGTCTCCGAGGACATCTCCCGCGTGGTGATGCGCGCGCTGGAGCGCAACGTGGACCGCCGCTACCCGTCCGGGCGGGACATGGCGCGCGCCATCGAGAAGGTGGCTGGCGGCAAGCTGATGGACGCGGACCAGCGCGCCGCGCTCATGAAGAGCCTGTTCGCGGAGCGCATGGCGGCCACGCGCTCCCTGCTGGAGAGCGCGGACGTCACCACGAGCAGCCAGGTGCTGGCGTCGGCGAAGCGGGCGCTCCAGAAGGATGACGGCCCCTACCTGCCGGAGCGCAAGGCCACCGCGCTCAGCGTGGTGGAGGCGCGCAAGAAGGCGGAGATCGCGAAGATTCGCGCGGAAGGCCCCGGCAGCGACGAGACCGCGCCCCCGGTGAAGCGCTCGAAGCTGGGCAGGGTGTGGGCGCTCATGTCGCTGTCGCTGTTCCTGGGCCTGGCCTACGGCGCGTTCCGGCTCACCCAGCTGCTGGAGGCCGAGGAGAAGGCGCCCCCTCCCCCACCCATGGGCCTGGGCGCCATGGTCCCCATCCTGCCGCCCAACGCCCCCGTGCCCGGCGGGGACGTGGCCGTCGTGGAGCCGGACAAGGACAAGGATCGCGACACCAAGGACCGCGACACCAGGGACAAGGACCGCGACCGGGCAGGCGCGAAGGACCGGGACAACGACCGGGACGAGGCCACCTCCAACCGGGGCAGCCGCAAGGGCAAGGGCAAGGGCGAGGTGACGCTCTTCCTGGACGAGCCCGCGGAGATCTTCCTCAACAACAAGTCCCTGGGCCGCGCGCCGTTGGTGAAGCGCTCCTTGCCGGTGGGACAGGCGGAGCTGATTCTGGTGGGCGAGGACAAGAAGCGCCGCGTGCTCGCCGTGCCGGTGGAGACGGGCAAGCCCGTGCGCCTCAACCTCAAGCTGAGGGAGCTGCCGGGCCGCTAGACCCCCGTCCGTTCCAGCGTGGACGAAGGCATGCTCGAAGGAGCGGCAAGGGCGGAGGGCGTCCGCTATCTTCCGCCCTTCATGGCCCTCTCCCTAGGCTTCCTGATGGACCCGCTCGAGAGCGTGCGGGTGGACCACGACACGACGTTCTCGCTGATGCTGGAGGCACAGCGGCGGGGGCACGACGTCTACTACTTCGAACAGGGGTGGTTGCGCTTCAACGGCCGGTGCTCGGAGGCGCGCATGCGCCGGGTCCGGGTGCGGCGTGAGGTGGGGCACCACTTCGACGTGCTGAGCGAGGACGTGCGTCCGCTGTCGAAGCTGGACGTGCTCTTCCTGCGCAAGGACCCGCCGGTGGACGCGGACTATCTGCACGCCACGCAGCTGGTGGAGCTGTGTCCGGACCGCGCCCCCATCTTCATCAACAACCCGTCCGGCATCCGCGACGCGAACGAGAAGCTCTTCACGCTGAACTTCCCGGACCTGATGCCGGAGACGCGCGTCACGCGCGAGCTGTCCGTGGTGCTGGAGTTCGCGGCGAAGAACGCGCAGGGCACCATCCTGAAGCCCATCGACGGGTTCGGGGGCAAGGGCATCCTGTTCCTCGCGCCGGGGGACCGCAACGCGCGCTCCATGGTGGAGCTGCTCACGCAGGGCGGGAAGGAGCCCATCCTCGCGCAGGCGTACGTGCCGGAGAGCCGTCTGGGCGACAAGCGCATCATCCTGGTGGACGGAGACCCGGTGGGCGCGGTGCTGCGCGTGCCGTCGGACGCGGACCACCGGGGCAACATGGCCGCGGGCGGCACGCCGATGAAGGCGGACATCACCGAGCGCGACCTGCTCATCTGCAAGCGCCTCAAGCCGTCGCTCCAGGAGAAGGGGCTGACGCTGGTGGGCATCGACGTGCTGGGCGACTACCTCACGGAGGTGAACGTCACCAGCCCCACGGGCCTGGTGGAGGCCAGCCACCTGGACGGCGTCTCCTGCGAGGCGCGCGTGCTGGACGTCGCTGAGCGGATGCACGGCGCGCGCTGACCGTGGGGCCCGTCAGGCTGGAGGACGGCGAGACGCTGGACTCCATTGGCACCGCGGACGTGCGCGTGTTCCAGCGCCGCACGGGCTACCGCTTCACGTTGGACGCGGTGCTGCTGGCGCACTTCGCGGCCACGGAGGGCGGTGACCTGCCCGGGCCCGTGCTGGAACTGGGCGCGGGCAGCGGCGTGGTGTCGCTGCTGCTGGTGAAGCAGTTCGGCGTCGCGGGTCCGGTGGATGCGCTGGAGTTGCAGCCCGCGGTGCACGAACGGCTGACGCGCGCGGTGGCGCTCAACGGGTGCGAGGGCCGGGTGCGGCCGGTGCTCGGGGACCTGCGGCAGGCGCGGTCGCTGTTCACGGCCGGGACCTATGGGCAGGTGGTGTCCAACCCGCCGTTCCGTCGGGCCGAGGCGGGCGTGGTGAGCCCGGACGCGGAGCGGGCCGTCTCCAAGTCGGAGGTGGCGTGCGATGCGCCGTCCGTGGTCGCGGCCGCGCGGCATGCCCTGCGGCCCGGGGGTGGCGTGAGCCTGGTGTATCCGGCGGCGCGGCTGGCGGAGGTGCTGGGGGTGCTCGCGGGCGCGCGGTTGTTTCCCCGGGTGCTGCGCTCCGTGCACGCGCGTGTGGATGCGCCGGCCACGCGCTTCCTGGTGCAGGCGCTGAGGGATCAGGACCGGGGCCTGTCGGTGCGTGCGCCGCTCATCGTCCATGGCGAGGGACCCGGCGGCTACAGCGCGGAGGTGGCGGCGCTGATGGACGTGCCGCTGGCGGAGCGGAACGGGGGTTGAGTGCCCGGCCGCTGAGCGTCGGGCCCTGCGAGCGTCGGGGCCGGATGGGCGGATGCGTCACAACGTAAGGGGCACTTCACCTACCGGACGTCCGCGTCCCGACGAGGAGAGCCCCATGAACGTGACGATGCTCAACGAACAACCCTCGCTGCTGAAGTCGGCCGCGTTGTTGCCGCCGCGCCTGTCGCTGGGCGCGACGATGATTCATCACGGCCTGGCGAAGCTGAAGAAGGAAGGCATCGAGGAGCAAGCGGGCATGTTCGAGCAGCTGGGCATCAAGCCCGGCAAGCCGTGGCTGCTGGCCACGGGCATCACGGAGCTGGTGGCCGGGGTGAGCTCCATCCTGGGCATCGCGACGCGCTTCACGGCGGTGTCGGTCATCGTCACGCAGGCGATGGCCATCGCGAAGGTGCACAGGAAGAACGGCTTCGACATCACCAAGGGCGGCTACGAGTTCAACGTGGCGCTCATCGCCATCGCGCTGGGGACGCTGATGCGCGGGCCGGGGCGGCTGTCCCTGCACAGCGCGCTGGAGCGGCGGGTGAAGCGCCGGGAGCTGAGGCACTTCCGGCTGCTGCCGCGTCAGCGCCGGGGCTCGGTGCTGCTCGACGCGCTCGGGTAGCCGGGGCCAGGGCCTTCAAGGGGTGTAGGGGTGTCGCCTGCCCGGCTGCCAGCGAACCGGGCACGCCGGTGGCGCCCCTGCCCCCGCTTCATCCCGTAAGATGCGCGGGCCATGGCCCCCCCGTCCGTCCTGCTGATGCTGGCGCTCGCCGCGCCCGCCGCGTCCGTCCCCAACTTCTCCACAGCCGAGTCCTCCAGCACCGCGCGCCTCACCGCGGCGGGCATGGCCTCCGTGCGCTCCGTCATCCGGGATGCGAGCACCGGGCGGCTGGATGCCGCGGGCATGGCCTCCGTGCGAGGGGCGATGGGGACCTCGCGGGTGACGCGGCAGCTGGATGTGGCGGGGCTCGCGTCCGTGACGGCCGCCACGCGGAACCGTCCCAATGACTCCGAGACGCCTGTCTCCGTGCGGATGCCCGCGGGCGTCGCCGAGTCCATCCCGACGCCGCCCCGCGAGTCGAACACGGTGCCGGCCACGGGCGCCGCGCAAAGCCAGACAGAATCCCTCTCCGAAGCAGGCCGCATCGCCGTGGAGGCCAGCCTCGGTGCCCTGCGCGCCGCCGCCATCACGATGCACGGCAAGGCCTCCGCGTCCGGTCTCGCCACCGTGGGCAACCCGGACGAGCACTACGCCCGGGGCGTCGCCGCCCTCCAGTCCAAGGACTCGCGCACAGCCATCGCGGAGCTGTCCGCGTGCGTGCAGGCCGCGCCGTCCCGCGCCGACTGCCGCTGGGAGCTCGGCTGGGCCTACTCCGTCGAGGGCCTCTGGGCGGATTCCCTCATGCAGTGGACGCAGGTGCGCACGCTCAATCCCAACCAGCCGGACCTGGAGGGCGCGCTGACGCAGGCCCGCAACCAGGCCGCGCTCCAGGCGAAGCTCGCGCAGCCCGTGGACAGCACGCCCCGCCCTCCCCCGCCGCCGGGCGCGAAGCTGCGCATCCGCGCCGCGGGTGACCTGATGCTCGGCACCACCGTGCCGGAGGGCTACCTGCCCCCCGAGGGCGGCGGCAGCGTCATCGCGGCCGTGCGTCCCCTGCTGGAGGACGCGGACCTCACCTTCGTGAACCTGGAAGGGCCGCTCTGCGACACCGGCAAAACCACCAAGTGCCGCTCGCCCGCGAACTGCTACGCGTTCCGCTCCCCCACCTCCTTCGGCGATTACCTGAAGCAGGCCGGCGTGGACGTGGTCTCCACCGCGAACAACCACTCCGGCGACTTCGGCGAGGAGTGCCGCCGCGCCACCGAGTCCACGCTGGACGCGCTGGGCATCGCCTGGAGCGGTCCGCCGGGCAGCGTGGCCACCGTGGAGCGCAACGGGCTGAAGATTGGGCTCGTGGCCTTCCACACGTCCGCGGGCTGCAACCACCTCAACAACCTGCCCACCGCCACCGCGCTGGTGAAGCAGACCGCCGCCACGCACGACATCGTCATCGTCTCCTTCCACGGCGGCGCGGAGGGCGGCAAGGCCCTGCACGTCCCCGCCGGCAAGGAGATGTTCTTCGGCGAGGACCGCGGCGACCTGCGCGTCTTCACCCACGCGGTGGTGGACGCGGGCGCGCACCTGGTGCTCGGCCACGGTCCGCACGTCGCGCGCGCCATGGAGTTCTACCAGGGCCGTCTCATCGCCTACTCCATGGGCAACTTCGCCACCTACGGCCGCTTCAACCTCAAGGGTCCGCAGGGCCTGGGCATGATCCTGGAGGTGGAGCTGGACAGCCGTGGAGGCTTCTCCAACGGCCGCATCCTCCCCACCAAGCAGATGGGCGAAGGCATCACGCAGCCGGACCCGGCCGCCAACGTCGTCTCGCTGGTGCGCAAGCTCACCACCGAGGACTTCCCCGACACGGGCGCCCGCATCGCCGACGACGGCCGCCTCTCTCCGCGCAAGTCGCCCATCACGGCCTCCAGCACCGCGCCGTAGCGCCGAGTCTTCACGACAACGCCGCACCCGCACCCACGGAAGCCACAGCCTCCGTGGGTGTTTTGTGTGTCACGCATCGCGCATCACCGTCAGGGAATGCGTGCTTTGTTGAAGCCGGGCTGCTGCCTGGGCTGGCGTGCGCTTCATTGCGCCTCCAAGGGTGCCGCGCCGTGCAAGGCATGCGTGGGCGGCGTGCGCTAAGACAGCCTTCGACGTGCCTGCCCATCGACTCCCACGACTGACTTCGCTGCGCCCCTTCGAATACCCCGGCTATTTCGCCGTGTGGCTGGGCGCGCTCATCTCCAACATCGGCACCTGGATGGAGACGGTGGCGATGGGCGTGTACGTCACGCAGACCACCGGCCGCGCGGAGTGGACGGGCGCCATCGTCGCGCTGTCCTTCCTGCCCGCGGTGGTGCTGGCGCCGGTGGGCGGCGCGCTGGCGGATCGCTTCGACCGTCGCGCGTACGCGGGGCTGGGCGCGCTGCTCCAGGCGGCGCTCGCGGCCGTGCTGACGGTGCTGGCGTTCCGCGGGCAGCTGTCGGTGTCCGTCATCGGCGTCATCTCGTTCCTCAACGGGTGCGTGAGCACGCTCACCTATCCGGCCTTCTCCGCGCTGCTGGCGGAGCTGGTGCCGCCGGAAGACCTGCACCTGTCCACCAGCCTCAACTCGGCGCAGTTCAACCTGGGCCGCATCATGGGGCCCACGCTGGCCGCGGTGGTGTTTCAGGCGGGCGGGCCCGCGTGGGCGCTGCTCGCGAACACGCTGTCCTTCTTCGCGGTGCTGGTGGCGCTGTGGCGCGTGGTGCCACCGGCGCGGGACCCGTCCGTGAAGCGCGAGCCGCTCTGGGATGGCATCCGCCGCGGCATCACCGTGGCGCGCGACGACGAGGACATCTCGCTGGTGCTGGTGGCCACCTTCTTCGTGGCCGCGCTGGTGGCGCCCTTCATCGGCCTGGTGCCGGTGTTCGCCATCCGTGAGCTGGGTCAGGGCGCCGCGGCCACGTCGCTCCTGGTGACGTGCCAGGGCGCGGGCGCGGTGACGGCGGCGCTGTGCGTGGGCACGCTCGCGGAGCTCTTCGGGCAGCGCAAGCTGCGCGGCTACTCGGCGACGACCATCGCGGTGCTGTCGGGCGTGTACTGGCTGGCGCCCACGCTCCAGGTGGCGGCGGTGTGCATCTTCTTCCTCGGCGCCAACTACCTCATCCTGATGAGCAGCCTGAGCGCGTCCTGCCAGGGCCGCGTGCCGCGTGAGCTCCAGGCCCGCATGGGCAGCCTCTACAGCATGGTGCTGGGCGCGGGCTATTCGCTGGGCGTCTGGTTCCAGGGCGCGCTGGCGGACCGCATGCACCTGCGCTTCGTGACCATCGGGAGCAGCGCCGTCTTCCTCGCGCTGGTGCTCACCACGCGCCTGCTCAAGCCCGCGCGCTTCGAGAACGAGCCCCTGGCCCTGGCCCCGGCGGACGTCCAGCCGTTCTCCGACAGCTCTCACTGACGCGCGTCAGTCCTCCTCCAGGTCCCGCTTCAGCTTCGTCAGCAGCTTCACCGCGTGGGTGGCGTAGGAGCTGATCCACCGCGAGTGGATGTCCTGGATGGGCGCCGCGTTGAGGTGGTTCCACCGCGTGCGTCCCTCCTTGTGGGACAGCACCAGCTCCGCCTTCTCCAGGACCTTCAGGTGCTGCATCACGGTGCAGCGGTCCAGGGTCTTCTCGAAGTGCTCGCACAGCTCCCCGGTGGTCCGGGGCGCGTCCTTCAACAGGTCCAGGATGGCCCGCCGGCGCGAGTCCGCCAGCGCCTTGAAGATGAGGTCGTCCTGGTCGCTCCTTGACATGTTGTATTTCTATAACCTATTTGCGGGCAGGACCAGTTCACGACCAGGGGTGCCCCATGGAGCCGAAGTTCCAGGTGCAGTTGAAGATCCGCAAGCCGGTGGCGCAGGTGTTCGAGGCGGTGGTGAACCCCACGAAGCTGAGCGGCTACTTCGTGAAGACGAGCAGCGGTCCGCTGGCGCAGGGCACCACGGTGAAGTGGAGCTTCGCGGAGGCGCCGGGCGAGTTCGACGTCATCACGCGCGAGGTGATTCCCAACGAGCGCATCGTCTTCGAGTGGCCCGCGGACGACAGCTACAACACGCGCGTGGAGATGCGCTTCGTGCCGTTGGACGCAAGCAACACGATGGTGAAGATCAGCGAGTCCGGATGGAAGCCGGATGAGAAGGGCATCAAGGCGTCCTACGACAACGCAGGTGGCTGGATGCACATGATGCTCTGCCTCAAGGGTTATCTGGAGTTCGGCATCAACCTTCGGGAGGGCGGGGCGTTCTGAAATCCGCGACGCGGGGGAATGTCGCGGCCAGACTGCCGTTCCCTCGCGTCCCGTTCCGAAGGAGCCCCATGTCGTCCGTTCGCGTCCCCGCCCTGCTCCTGTCCGCCCTGCTCCTCTCCGCGCCCGCCGCGAACGCACAGGAGCCCAAGCGCGCTCCGGAGGCGCTGGGCCTGGGCATGGAGGGCTACCCCTACCCTGCCCCCGTGCAGTTCCTGCCCGTGAAGCTGGAGGGCCAGGACCTGCGCATGGCGTACATGGACGTGAAGCCCACGGGCAACGCGAACGGGCGCACGGTGGTGCTGCTGCACGGCAAGAACTTCTTCGGCGCGTACTGGAAGGACACCATCCGCGTCCTCACCGGCGCGGGCTACCGCGTCGTGGTGCCGGATCAGATTGGCTTCGGCAAGTCGTCCAAGCCGGCCATCGCGTACAGCTTCCACACGCTGGCGTCGCTGACGAAGCAGGTGCTGGATGAAGTGGGCGTGAAGCAGGCCGTGGTGGTGGGTCACAGCATGGGCGGCATGCTCGCGACGCGCTTCGCGCTGATGTACCCGGAGGTGACGACGCAGCTGGTGCTGGAGAACCCCATCGGCCTGGAGGACTACCGCGAGTCCGTCCCCTGGAAGTCCACCGAGGACCTCTACCAGGAGAACCTGAAGGCCACGGAGGAGGGGCTGCGCAAGTACCAGCGCGGCTACTACGTGAAGTGGAAGCCCGAGTACGACGAATACGTCCAGGTCCTCTACCGCCAGACGCTCAGCGGTGAGTACCCGCGCCTGGCCTGGGTGTCCGCCGCCACGCAGACGATGATCTACGAGCAGCCGGTGGTGCACGAGTTCCCGTTGGTGAAGGTGCCCGCGCTGGTGGTGATTGGTCAGGAGGACCGCACGGTGGTGGGCAAGGGCAGCGTGCCGCCCGCGCTGCTGCCGAAGCTGGGGCAGTACCCGGCGCTGGGGAAGAAGACCGCCGCGGCCATCCCGGGCGCCACGCTGGTGGAGATTCCGAACGTGGGCCACATCCCGCACTTCGAGTCGCCGGAGAAGTGGCACGCGGCCCTGCTGGACTTCCTGCGCAAGGTTTCGAAGTAACCTGCGCCGCATGCATCGCATCCGCGTGGTGCGCCACGCGTCCGAGCGGGGCGGCTGGGAGATGGCGCTGGCCACGCCGCCCCCGGCGCTGGCGCCGCTCATCCGGGACTACTGCGGCTATCGCGAGGCCATGCCCCAGCCCATGCGCCGGCAGGAGCTGCCCGGCGTGCAGGTGGTGCTCATCCTGGAGTTCGGTCCGCTGCTGAAGCACCTGGACGACGCGGGCCAGGTGACGCGGCATCGCTCCGGCTTCGTCGCGGGGCTGGACGAGCGCTGGAGCACCACCGAGCACAACGGCGAGTCCCACGGGCTCCAGGTGAACCTCACGCCGCTGGGGGCCAGGCGCCTCTTCGGCCTGCCCATGCACGAGCTGGCCCACCGGGTGACGGGCCTGGAGGACCTGTGGGGCGGGGAGGCGCGGCGGCTGGTGGAGTCGCTGGCGGAGGCGCGGGACTGGGCGGCGCGCTTCGCCCTAGCGGACGCGTTCCTGCTCCAGCGCGCGGAGCGGGGCCCCGCGGTGGACGCGGGCGTGAAGTGGGCGGTGGAGCGCATCCAGCGGACGGGAGGTCAGGTGGACATCGCCACGCTGGCGACCGAGCTGGGCCACAGCCACAAGCACCTCATCCACCAGTTCCACGAACAGGTGGGGCTGCCTCCGCGAAGGCTGGCGCGCCTGTTGCGCTTCGACCGGGCGGTGGAGCGGATCAAATCCGGAGGCCCGGTGCGCTGGGCGGAGTTGGCGCTGGAGCTGGGCTATTTCGACCAGGCGCACCTGAACCGGGACTTCCGCCAGTTCACCGGCGGGCCGCCGTCCGCGCTCCTGCGGCGTGCGCTTCCGGACGCGGGCGGGTTCGAATCCGGCGCGTAGGTAAAATCCGTCCAAGAAAGGCCGGGGGTGGATGGGCAGGATGCGTGGTGAAAGGAAATCACACCATGTCCCTGCCCAGCCTGTATCCCTTCGTCCACTACGCCGACCCCGAGTCCGCCCTGCGCTTCCTGAAGCAGGCCTTCGGCTGCGAGGAGCGGGTCGTCTACCGCAAGCCTGACGGCGCCATCGCCCACGTGGAGCTGACGCTGGGCCACGGGCTCGTGATGTTCGGCGGCGCGGAGGGCGGCCGGCTGAAGATGGCCGCGTCGAAGGACGTGCCCCTGAAGAACCAGGGCATCTACGTGGTGGTGACGGACCCGGATGCGCTGTACGCGCGAGCGAAGGCGGCGGGCGCGGCCATCGCGATGGAGTTGCACGACACGGACTACGGCTCGCGGGACTTCAGCGCGCTGGACCCCGAGGGGAACGTCTGGAGCTTCGGCACGTACCAGCCGCTCGCGGTGCCTCCGCCGAAGGGGTGAGGCGCCTTCGTCGACGGGAGGGGGTGTCCATGCAAGGCTTTCCGCATGAAGCTCTTGCTGGGACCCATCCTGTACGCCCGAGCGCAGGCCACGCCGGACCCGAAGTCCCACGACGTGTGGAGCTTCTTCGTCAACGTGTTCCTGGACAGCACGTCGGCGAAGAAGCCTCCGGCGTTGAGGCTGTGTTTCAGGGACGCGAAGGGCAAGCGGGTCGCCGCCTTCGACGAGGTGAAGGCCGCCGCGGACCTCACCGCCCTGCCCAAGGACACCCGGGGCGTGGTGTGGCGTTGGGAGGTCATCCTGCCGCGCACGGACGTGGCGCAGCGGCTGTCCTATCACTTCGAATCGACAGACACGCCCGGCGTGCCGGTGACCTTCGAGCGTCCGCAGCCACGAGCTGACCGGCCGTGGTCCTCGAAGGTCGTCCCGCCGGAGCCGCTGGTGGTGTCCGACGTCGTCGTGCCCGCGAAGGGCGTGTCGCCGAACATCGCGTTCTTCTCCTGCAACGGCGCCAGCCGTGCGAGTGATTGGAGCAACCTGGCGCAGCCCTTCGCCCTATGGGAGCGGATGCTGCAACAGCATCAGCAGGACCCGGCGGATCCGGCGAAGACGCCGGGCTTCCAGCTGTTGCTCGGGGGAGGCGATCAGCTCTACGCGGACTCGTTGCACAACACGATGGATGTGTTGAACGCGTTCATGAAGTTGCCCCGGTCGGAGCGGTTGAAGCTGCCGGTGCCGGACGGGCTTTCGGAGAAGTTGTTCGCGGAATACGTCTGGCTCTACCGGGAGCGGTGGGGCGGGAGCCAGGGCATCGCGCCGGTGCTGCGGCGGGTGCCGGGCCTGTTCATGTGGGACGACCACGACATCTTCGACGGGTGGGGTTCGCACGAGGAGCTGCAGCAGGCGCCCTGGTATCGGGCCCTCTACAGCGCGGCGGCGCGAGCGTTCGAGGCCTTCCAGCGGGGCTTCCTGGAGCAGCCGGCGAAGGCGCGCGAGCCGGACGACCGGGGCGTGGTGAATTCCGCGCAGCACTATTTCCAGACGTTCTGTTTCTCCACGGTGGACTGCGATCTGGACGTGGTGTTGCTGGACCTGAGGAGCGGCAGGACCAGCCGGGTGATGGACACCGGAGACGCGCATCCGCAGACCGAGTTCACGGTGATGAGCCGGTCACAGTGGGACGCCTTCGACGCATGGCGCGAGGAGCACCGCCAGCGGCCGGAGAACGGCAAGAAGGCAAGGCACGTCTTGGTGGTGTCGTCGGTGCCACTGGTGCACTTGCGCTTCGGTCCGGCGATGGAGCGGATGAGCGGGGGCGGCATCGAGCTGCGCGACGACCTGTTGGACCAGTGGGAGTCCTCGGTGCACCGGGGCGAGCGCACGCGGTTGTTGATGAACCTGTTCTCGCTGGCGAAGAAGTCCTACTGCGCGGTGACGGTGTTGTCGGGGGACGTGCACGTCGGAGCGAGGGCGCGCGTGCGTTCACGCAACCCGGACCACCTGGTGCCCGCGTTGGGAACGGTGGGGGAGGTGTTCATCGAACAGGCGACGTCCTCGCCCATCGTGCATCCGCCGCCGGGATGGCTCGCGTTCAAGGGGATGCTGGCGTTGTCGGAGGATTCCCGAGAGGACCTGCCAGGGTTCCTGCAGACGGAGCTGTTGCCGGTGGGCAAGGAGCTGTACCTGCGGGACCGCAACTGGCTGTCCATCCGGCTGGAGCGGCCCAAGCACCGCGACACGACCGCGCGTCCGAAGCTGTGGGTGAAGTGGATCGCGGAGAAGGAGAACCTGCCGATGGAGGTGGTGGTGGAGCCACCGCCCTTCCCTGCCGTGGGTTGAGGGTTTCAGCGGACCGGGAGCTCACGGAAGGAGATACCGGTCCAACCGCCCTGCTCCACCGCGTCCTTGAAGCGGTCCGTGCCGATGAGGACGGTGCCGTAGTCGCCCAGGCGGAAGAGGTCGATGTCCGAGGGCAGGGATGCCGCGTCGAGGAGGAGGTCCTCCGGGAGGCGAAGGCCCACGCGTCCACAGGTGGGACAAGGCGGTTCCAGGTCGGGAGGAAGGCAGTCGCGGTGCATCCGGCCGCGCAGTTCGAGTTGGAGCTCGAGGACTTCCGGGGGTGTTTTCTGACGGAACCGCAGCTCCGTCTTGCAGCCGAGAAGGCCTCGGATACCGGCGGCCTGGAGGCTGTCGAAGGCGTCACGGCGCAAGACGATCAGACAATCCTCAAGTCCGACGAAGCCTTCGAACTGACCAGAGGCGCGGCCTACCAGCGGGCCGAAGTGGGTGGCAGGTGGAAGTTGTGTGTCGGGTGGCACCAGGGGACGCACCAACTCACGAAGACGGATGAGTTCGGAGAGAGGCTCTGCTCGAGGCTCCTCGAACGCTGCCCTCTCTGGCAGTTCGGACAGGTCGACTGCTGGATAGAACTGAGCAGAGGTGCCCCAGGTGGCTCCACATCCCGGACAGTTCTTCAGGCCTGGCAACCCCCATTTATGCGTGGCCTCGACGAGACCGTTGCGGCGGAAGTTGACGGTCTTGTCGTGGCGAAGGTCGAAGAATCGAGTCATGGGTGATCAGTTGTACTTCTCGATGGGGCCGCCCAAAAGCTGGAAGCGGTAGATGAGCTCCCCGGCGTGTTTGAAGATCTCCTCAGCCTGGGCGCCATTGTTCTTCCGTTTGAAGTCACGCCAGGCCTCGTTCCACATGCCTCCCTTGGGACCGTTGCTATGTAACCGTCCGGCCAACGATGTGCCGTGAGGGATTGCCGGGGGAGCGGTTCGCGGCGGACGCTTCCGGGCATGGCGAAGCAGGTGGAGAAGCCGGAGTGGGCGCGCATCGCGGAAGCCTTCGAGGCC
>NZ_RAWQ01000242.1:0-14972 GCF_003668965.1 Corallococcus sp. AB030 | reverse complement strand
GTGGAGCACTGGGGCGTGATGGAGCTGGAGGTGGGCGCGCGGCGGGGCCTGGTGCGCCTGGGCGCGGGCGGCGGCGAGCTGACGCTGGGGCAGCTGGGCTTCACCGGCGCGTTGGATCCGGACGAAGGGCTGCTGGACGTGGAGCGCGCGGAGGTGACGCTCGACGACATCACCGCCACGGTGTCCGGCCGCGTGGAGACGCTGTGTCATCCGGTGCTCGCGCTGGACGCGCAGGTGTTCCTGCCGCTGCGCACGCTGTCGCAGGCGAAGCTGTTGCCGCGTCCGGCCACCGGGCACCTGTGGACGCGCCTGTCCATCACCGGGAAGCCTTCCGCGCTCGCGGTGGGCGCGGACCTGTCCGCGAGCAACCTGGCCTATGAGCAGTACGGTCCGGTGAGCCTCAACGCGCGCCTGTCGTACGCGGGGGACCGCGTGCGCGTGGAGTCGCTGGAGGCCCCGCTGGGCTCCGGCAAGGTGAAGCTGTCAGGCGCGTTGAAGCTCACGCCGGAGCTGCCCGTGGACGTGACGCTCCAGACGGAGGACGCGTCCTTCGGGCGCATCCTGGAGCGCGCGGGCGTGGCGGGCTCCTGGGTGGACTTCCCCGCGACGGCGAACGCGCACCTCACCGGGACGCTGCTGCCCCGGCCGTCGTTGTCCGGGCCGTTGGACCTGCGCAGCGGCCGCTTCGTGCTGGCCACGCGCGCGTTCGACGCGCCGGTCAGCGCGGGCAAGACGCTGCTCACCTTCGAGCGGGGCCGCGCGCAGACGGCCGTGAAGCTGTCGGGGGACCGCGTGTCCTTCAGCCGCCTCACGGTGGAGTCCGGCCGCTCGCGCGTGCACGGCGACGTGACGCTCTACTTCGACACCGCGCGCGGCCTGGACATCCAGGGCAACGGCGAGCTGGAGCTGTCGGACTTCGGCCACATCGCGGAGTTGCCGTGGTCCGGGAAGGGCTCCGCGAACTACTCCATCGTGGGGCCGTACTCGGACGTGAAGGTGGACGCGAGCCTGTCCCTGCGCGACTTCACCTTCTGGGGCTTCGGCCTGGGCGTGACGCAGGCGAAGTTGTCGTACTCGAACGGGCTGCTGTCCTTCCCGTCGCTCACCGGCCAGAAGGGGCGCACGCAGTACTTCGGCAACGCGAAGCTCACCTTCGCGCGCCTGCTGCACCTGCGCCTGGATGTGACGGTGCCGCAGGGCCGCACCGAGGACCTGGTGGACCTGGTGGCGGGCTTGAGTCCGTCCATCGCCGTGGTGCAGGGCCAGTTCGCGGGCGCGGCTTCCGGGCGCGTCGAAATCGACAGTCCCCTGGAGAAGCTGGAGGGACTGGTGGCCTTCGACCTGCGCGACACCACGTACCTGGGCCGCCGGCTGGGCGCGGGCTCCGCGCGGCTGCGCTTCGTGGACGGCAAGGAGATGGTGCTGGAGCGCACCGTGCTGGACGGCCGGCTGGGGCGCACCTGGGTGGAGGGCTCGTTCGGCTTCACCGCGGGCGCGCTGGACTACCGCTTCGGCGGAGAGAACCTGTCGCTCGCGGAGGCCGTGGGGCAGGAGACCGCGGAGGAGATGGGCATCCAGGGCACGCTCGCGCTCGCGGGCACCGTGGCGGGTTCGGCGGACAAGCCCGACATCCAGGCCACGCTGAAGGGCCCGCGCATCACCTTCGCGTCGCGCGACCTGGGCGCCATGGACCTCGCGCTGCGCCAGGAGGGCAAGCAGCTGCGCATCACCGGCCGCCCGTTCCGCGACGCGCAGGGCTACCTGAACATGACGGTGAAGGAGCCCTACCTCTTCGACTCCACCGTCGACCTGCTGCTGCCTGAAATCAGGCCGCTGCTGCCGCAGGTGCCGGCGTTGGCGGGCGTCACCGGCATGCTCGCGGGGCGCGTGACGCTGCAGGGCCCGCTGTTGCAGCCGGAGGGCTACACGGTGGGGGCGACCGTGCGGGAGCTGTCGCTCGCGCGGGGCGACCTGCGCGGACGCAACCAGGGACCCATCGTGCTGACGTACATCAACAACCGGCTGGACGTGCAGCCCTTCCGCTTCAGCGGCGCGTCGGTGGACTTCACGTTGGGCGGCTGGATGAGCCGGCGCGCCATCAACATGAGCCTGCGCGAGGGGCGCATGGACGTGCGGCTCCTGGAGCCGCTGTTGCCCGGCATGGAGCGCGTGGGCGGCCAGCTGCGCGTGGACGCGGAGGCCACCGGATCGATGGACGCGCCATCGGTGGTGGGCACCGCGGAGCTGTCCGACGTGCGCCTGTCCATGCGCGACCTGCCGCTCACCGTGCGAGGCATGTCCGGCCGCCTGGAGATGACGGGCCAGCGCGTGCTGCTGGAGCACCTGCAGGCCCAGGTCAACGAAGGCCAGGTGTCCGCGCGCGGCGACATCCGGCTGGAGCGCTTCGTGCCCAAGCGGCTGGCGCTGACGCTGCAACTGGATGCCGTGCCGTACCGGATGACGGAGGACCTGCCGCTCACCGTGTCCGGCCTGTTGCAGGTGGTGGGTCCGCCCACGGGGCCCACCGTCACGGGTGGGCTGGACATCATCAAGCTGCGCTACCAGAAGCCGCTCGACATCGAAGCGCTGCTCAAGACGATGCAGAAGAAGCCGAACCTCGCCGTGGGCGGAGGGGGCGAGCGCGCGAGGGACCCCTTCTTCACCTGGGACGTCAACGTGCACTTCGGCGACGTGCGCGTGGACAACAACCTGGCGAAGGCGCGGCTGTTGGGCGACGTGCGGCTGACCGGCACGGACGTGAAGCCGGGGCTGCTGGGCCGCGTGGAGGCGGCCGAGGGCAGCCAGGCGTTCTTCCGCAACAACCTCTTCACCATCGACCAGGGGCAGCTGGAGTTCCGCGACGCGTCCGGCATCGACCCGGTGTTCGAGGTCCAGGCGCAGACGTCCGTGCGCGAGTTCGTGGTGAAGCTGCATGCGTTCGGCCGGCCGGCCAATCCGCTGGTGGTGCTGTCCTCGGAGCCGGTGCTCACGGAGGGTGACATCCTGTCGCTGCTGACACTGGGTGTGACGAGCGCGGACAAGGACACGGCCGCGTCGGCGAGCTACGGTCTGGCGGCGGAGGCCCTCTTCAACGTGTCAGGACTGGACCGGCAGGTGCGCCGGTTCCTGCCCAGCAACCCCGTTCTCAGGGACTTGTCCCTGCAGATCTCCACCACCTACAACGACGCCACCCGGCAAGCGGAGCCGACCGCACAACTTGAGTCGAAGTTCCTGTCCGAGCAGCTTAAAATCGGGATGACCCAGCCAGTGAGTGGGCGAGGCACCCGGGCACGCGCTGAGTACCGCTTCGACGACCGTCTTTCCGCACAGGCCCAGTGGGACAACGAGAACAGCCAGGCGTCGTTCGGAAACCTCGGGCTCGAGCTGAAGCTGGGCTGGGAGGTCGAGTAGCCGCGCTGGCCGCGGTGCTGCTCCTCGTGTGCGCGCTGCCGGCCTTCGCCGCGCCCGTGGGCCACGACGATGACGCTCCGGAAGTGGTGGCCGTGGAGCTGCACCTGCCGGAGGGCATGGCGCCGGACGGGCTTTCGGGCCTCGTCACCCTGCGCAAGGGCCAGGCGCTGACGCCGGGCGCGGTGCGCAAGTCGGTGGAGCAGCTGTTCGCCACGGGTCGCTTCGCGGACGTGGTGGCGTTAACGCAGGAGGTACCGGGGGGCGTGCGGCTGGTGTTCAAGCTCACGCCGCTGCCGCTGCTGTCGCACGTGGCGGTGCGGGGCAACCAGGTCCTCACGTCCGGGGAGCTGCTGGAGGCGAGTGGGCTGCTCCAGGGCGGGCCGTTGGATCCGGAGGAGCTGGACACCGCGGCGGACGCCGTGCGCGAGGCCTACCAGCGCAAGGGCTACGACGCCGTCGACATCCAGGTGGAGGAGCGGCCGGTGCCCGCGGGCGGCGTGGCGGTGACGCTGGTGGTGGCGGAGGGCAAGCCCACCCGCGTGCGCCAGGTGACCTTCTCCGGCAGTCCCGCGCTGCCGCTGCCGCGCCTGGTGGAGGCGCTGGGGATGAAGCCTGGGGAGGTCTTCGACCGGGCGAAGCTGGACGGTGGCCTGGAGCGGCTGCGCGTGCTCTTGCGCGAAGGTCAGCACTGGCGGGCCTGGGTGGGTACGCCCACCGTCATCGTGGAGGACAGCGAGGCGTCCGTGGCGGTGCCGGTGTCCGCGGGGCCCGCGTTCCACCTGCGCTTCACGGGCAACCGCCGCTTCCCGGACTCGTTGCTGGCGCGCGTGGTGGCCTACGACGGCGAGGAGGCGATGGACGAGACCGTGGCGGCGCGGCTCGCGCGGCGGCTGGAGGCGTTCTACCGGCGGCGCGGCTTCCACGACGCGCGCGTGCGGTCGCTGGAGGTCATCCGGCCGGACGGCGAAGCGGCGGTGCTGGGCTTCCAGGTGGACGAGGGCGCTCCGCTGCGCGTGACGGACGTGCGCTTCCACGGCAACGCGGCGCTGTCCTCCGACGTGCTTCGCTCCATGCTCACCAACCAGGTGGCGGCGCTGGAGACGTGGCCGGAGCTGGACCTGCCCATGCGCGAGGACCCGCTGGAGACGGAGGGCCGCGATCGCCGCAACGACACGCGCGTGATGTCTCCGCCAGACCCGTCCACGGTCTACGTGGAGGACACGTGGCTGGAGGCCGCGGACGCGATGACGACGGCCTACCGCGAGCAGGGCTTCGCGTCCGCGCAGGTGACCTTCCGGGGCCTCACGCTGGACCGGGTCCATCACACGGTGGACGCGGACTTCGACGTGGAGGAGGGGCCCCAGGCGTTGATCCGCGCGCCCATCTTCCTGGGCATCCCGCTGGAGGTGGATCCCGTCTGGGTGAACCTGCTCCTGCCCGTGGGGACGCCGCTGAGCTTCGAGAAGGTCGACCAGGCGCAGGCCGCGCTGGAGCGGGGACTGGGCCGCGAGGGCTATTTCTTCGCGCACGTGAGCAACTCGGTATCGGTGGAGGAGAACGGCACCTCCGCGCAGGTGACCTACCGCACGGACGCGGGGCCTCGCGTGCGCGTGGGGCAGGTGCTGCTCCAGGGGCTGACGCGCTCGGATCCGGACGTGGTGCTGGCGCAGCTGGACCTGAAGCCCGGCGCCCCGCTGTCGGTGGAGGCCTTGGCGGAGGCGCAGCGCCGGCTGTCGCGGCTGGGGCTGTTCCGCCAGGCGGAGGTGTCGCTGGCGGACCCCAACCGCCGCGAGGCTTCCAAGGACGTGCTGGTGACGGTGCAGGAGCGCCCGCGCATCGACGGCGAGGTGTCTGGCGGCTACTTCCTGGTGGACGGTCCTCGCATCACGCTGGACACGGCGTGGCGCAACCTGGATGGCCGGGGGCTCAACCTCCTGGCTCGCGGCAAGGTGAACTACGCGGGCGCGAGCGCGGAGGCGCTGTCGTCCTCGCGGCTTCCGGCCGGGTGCTCCACGGGAGAGCTGTCCGGCGAGGTGTGTACCTCCGACCTGGATGGCTTCAGCGGCCTGGGCGGGCGCGGCAACCTGGCGCTGTCCCAGCCCCGGCTGTCCTTCCTGGCGCCGCAGGAGATTGGCGCGCGGTTGGACCTGATTGGCGAGCGCGTGCACCGGCCGTCGTACCTGTCCACGCGGTTCGCGGCGGTGCTGGGCGCGGACTGGGCGCTGGCGTCGTGGGTGAACGTGTCGCTCCAGTACGAACTGGAGAACAACCGGCTGCGCTCGCGCGGAGGCGTGCTGGAGCTCATCAACCGCGCGGACCAGGAGCGCCTGCGCTACCCGTACGGCGACTTCGCGCTGCACTCGCTGCGCCCGTCCATGACGTTGGACTTCCGCGACGACCCGGCGAACCCGCGGCGCGGCATGGTGCTCAGCAGCAGCGTGGAGTTCATGCGCGGCATCAGCGTCCACCCCACGGACGTCGCGGGCAACCGCGTGCCGGAGTTCCCCATCGACGGCGTGAAGCTGTCCGGCAGCGTGAGCGCGTACGCGCCGCTGGGCCGCCGCGCGAGCGTGGCGGTGAGCGCGCGCGCGGGCACCATCGTGCCGCTGACGCAGGGGGCGCAGAACATCGGGTCCAAGCTGTTCTACCTGGGCGGCTCCTCCAGCCTCCGGGGCTTCCGCGAGGACGGCGTGCTGCCGCAGGACGTGCGCGAGGTGCTGCACCAGCGGCTGGCCGCGTGCCGCGCCGTGATTTCCCCCGCGGGCTGCCCGGACGACCTGAAGGCGGTGCTCGCCGGACAGGTGCCCGCGAGCCAGGGCGGCGAGCTCTTCACGCTGGCCAAGGCGGAGCTGCGCGTGCCGGCCATCGCCTCGGTGGACCTGGGGCTCTTCTTCGAAGCGGGCAACCTGTGGCAGGACCGCACGCTGTTCGACCCGGGCGTGCTGCGCTACGCGGCGGGCGTGGGCCTGCGCTACGTGACGCCCGTGGGGCCGCTGGCCTTCGACGTGGGCTTCAACCTGGACCGCGACGAAGCGCTCAACGAGGCGCCCACGCAGTTCCACTTCAGCATCGGGACGTTCTGACCGGAGGCCCTTGCCCATGCGAACCCGCCGTGCGCGCCGTGAAGTGGCCTGGGGCCTGGGCCTGCTGGGATTGTTCGCGCTCGCGTGTCAGCACGGACCGGACACGGCCCAGAAGGCGCCGCGTCCCGCGTGGATGCCGCCGGAGGGCACCTGTCCTCGCGGCGCGCAGCTCCAGATGGAGCGGCTGGGGCTGAAGGTAGGGGACCGCATCCCCGTCATCGTGGACAGCATCCAGGACCACCCGGGTCCGGCCCGGTACAACTACAGCTTCGTCATCGCGCTGCCGCAGGCGGAAGGGGAGGCGAAGCTGCCGGGAGCGCGCATCGGCGGGCGGCTCTACGTGACGAAGCACCGCGTGTTCGGCCGGTACGATCGCATCTTCACCCCGGAGAGCGGCGCCACGTCCGTGCCCTTCTGCGGCGTGCTGCTGGACACGCGCTGGGACCGGGACGGCGAAGGGCTCATCGCGTATCCCAGCCCCATGAAGGGCTTCTCCGTGGTGCAGGACAACACGGGCGTCATCCAGGTGGTGGACCGCTACCCGTGAGGCCCGCGCGTCAGTCGACGTGCAGGGTGTAGGACCGCTCGTCGGAGAAGAGCAGGTCCCCCACGCCGAGCCGGAAGGTGAAGTCGCCCTGGGTCGTGGGCTTGCCGGAGAGGATGCCGTCCTTCGTGTCCAGGAGGATGCCGGGTGGCAGTGCTCCGCTCTTCACGCTCCAGTTGCCCGTGCCGCTGGCGCGCACGGTGTAGCTGTAGTCGGAGCCCACGCGGCCCATGGGCACGGCCTTCGACAGCAGGGTGACGGTGCCGGGAGCGCTCGTGACGGTGATGGAGAGCGTGCTGGTGGTGGACTGGGGCGGGGTGTCGCTGTCCGTCACGACCACCGCGAACGTCCTCTTCCCGGACTGGGCCGGGGTGCCGGTGATGAGGCCGTTCGACGCGAGCGTCAGCCCCGACGGCAGCGCCTGTTCTGGATCGAGGGCGAAGGTGTATGGCCCCTTGCCTCCCGTGGCGGAGACGCGCTCGGTATAGGCGCGATTGATGAGGGCGTCCGCCAGCGGCTCCGGCCCCGCGACCCGCAGCAGCGGACGGACGCGCAGGGTGAGGCTTCCGCTGGCGCGCTTCGTCGGGGTGCTCAGGTCGGTCACCTGCACCGGGAGGACCTGCTCCCCCGCCTGCGTGGGCGCGCCGGTGACGCGGCCCTCGGTGTCGAGCAGGATGCCCGCGGGAAGCGGGCCGGTGGCCTCGAACGTGTACGGCGGGGTGCCGCCCCGCGCCTGGAGCTGGCCTGAATAGGGAGTGGACTCGACAGCCTCCGTCAGGAGGGACTCCAGCGCGAGCGCGGCGGGGCCCGCGTCATTGCTTCCCGCGTCTGTTTGCCCCGCGTCCGGTTCCCCCGCGTCCGTCGCGCCGGCATCCCCGGCGCCCGCGTCCGACTCCGTGCCTCCATCCTGCTCCGTGCCCGCGTCCGGAGGGTCCACGGGCTTGGGGTCGTCGTCGCAGGAACCCCCCTCGCCACAGGCCGGCAGACAGCGGTTCTCCGAAGTGAGGCACGACGTGCCGGAGGGGCAGCCGCCGGCCGTGTCGCACATGGCGAAGCGCGACAGGTCCGGTGCGAACGTGCACGCCCCCATCGTGAGGACGAAGGCACCCGTCAGCGCGGCGAACAGTTTCCTCACGGCAGCTCCCAGATGAAGGACACCGTTCCACCGACGCCGAGCAGCGCGCCCGCGCCCAGCAGCACGTTGGACGTCCGCGCCTGGCGGCGGCCCGTTTCCAGCTGCGCCGTGATGCAGTCCGCGAACCCCTCACCGGCCGTGGCGCAATCACCACCATTCTTCGACAGCTTCGACTCCGTGCGCCGTGCCGCCAGCCCGAAGCCCACGCCCGCGAGGAGCGCCGCGCCGCCCACGCCCCACAACACCTTGGGCAGCACGCGCGAGCCCTGGGGCTCCCGCGCCGCCTGCGTCGTCACCAGGGGCGACCACACCTGCGCAATCGCCTGCCGCGCCCGCGCGTCCGCTTCTCCGGGCATCGTGGCCGGGGCCTCGAACTGCGCTCGCGTCTCCGGGCCCCGCGCGTCCGTCACCGTGAGCGCCACGCTGCGCTTGCCTCCCACGCCCAGCGCCACGCCCCGCACCAGCCTGCGCACGCCCAGCGCCGAGGCCTGCGCGCTCCGGCACGCCGCGTCGCCACACGCCGTCAGCGCCGCGCCAGACCCACGCAGCCGCGCCACCGTGTCCTCGCGCGACTCCAGGCACGCCTCCGGCAACGCGGCCACCGCGCGCCGCGTGGCGTCCTCCAGTTCACGCGCATCCGCGGACGGCAGGGCCAATCTTTCGAAGGGCATGAGCACCACGCGCGTGTTCGCGTCGCACGGCGCTGACACGCGCAGCAGCATCAACAGCAGGGATGCGGGCAGGCTCATGGCAGGCTCAGGGCACCAGCACGGCGTCGGCTTCGTCCGACGACGGCGTGATGCCGAGGCTTGCCATGTAGCCCCGGTAGAAGCGCGGCCCGAAGGGCACGGAGAAGAGCTTGTCGCGCATCACGTCCTGCACGGCGCCCCGGGCCGCCACGCTGGCGTCGTGCCAGGGCAGGCCGCCCGCGTCCACCACCTCCGACGCGCGGCTGATGGCGAACGGCGCCTCCCGGCCGCTGCCGCGCAGGTAGTAACCGCGCCCCAAGGGCAGGGCCACCACCAGCGGACGCTCGCGCTCCTTGTGCAGCTCCACCACGCGGATGCCGCGCGAGTCCTCCACCCACAGCCGGCCCGCCAGTCCCGTGGGCACCATCAGGTAGCCCAGCGACGCGGCGTCTCCCAGGTCCGTCAGCGCGAACGCGCGGTTCAGCGCGGGCGGCTGGATGAACACGTTCGGCTGGCCCCGCACGTCGTCCGTGCCCTGGCTCGCGGCGGCCACGAAGGCCCGCAGCTCCGCGTAGTCCACCTTGCCGTCCCCGTTGACGTCCCCCGCGCCCGACAGCGCCGAGCGCACCATGTGACTGAAGACGCCCGAGCGGATGGCGCTCCACTCCTGGCTCTCCTGCTCCGAGGCCGTGGACAGCACCACGCCCACCTGCGGGAAGCGCGCCAGCTCGCGGTTGCCCAGGATCCCCTTCACAGCATCCACGTACGCGGGGCCCACCGGCAGCGCGCCGCGCGAGTGGACGAAGAAGTACGAATCACACGCGTCCACGATGAGTTGCAGGAAGGACGCCTTGCTGGGCGCGACCACGCGCTCGTACAGCTCCGTGCGCGTCAGTGGCCCGTCCAGCAGGCTCACGGCGCCTTCGCCCGCGGCGCCGCGCTTGCCATGGCCCACGAACACGAACGTCAGCACGGGCATGGAGCCCTTCGCCCGGTCCTCCGCCATGCGGGCGTTCAGGCGGGCGAGCGCGGCCCCCAGCGCGGGGTGCGTGGGCGGGCGCGTCTTCGCGGCGAGCCCCGGGTGCAGGGCCTGCGTCTCCGCGTCCAGCACGCTCAGCAGCACCACCTCGCGCGAGCGGGGCGCGAACAGTTCGTAGTACCGGGCGCCGTCATCGTCCGCGTAGCGCAGGGGCGCCTGGGATGGCTCGGTGCCCGTGTTGCTGGCCACGATGAGGGCGTAGTGCACCTGCTCCGGCGTAGCGCTCGCGGCGCTTCCCGCCAGGAGTAGGAGAACACCCAGGACCAGCGGCCTGTGAGAGGACATATGCATCAGGGGTTTGCGCGATGCGCTGTGCGAAAGGATGCCACGGGGCGCAACCGACAATCCACTCGGCGCCGCTCGCGACAACATACGGATGACGGGACCATAACGGTCGCGGTAAGCCCCTGAGGGATGGAGTGGGATGACGACACGCTGCGCCGCTTTCGCGAAGGCACCCCAGCGGTGCTGGCGGAGGTGTATCGCGCGCACGCGGAGCCGCTCGCTCGTCTGCTCAAGGCGGCCGCATGGCGGGGAGCCTTCACCCGTCTAAGGAACGCGATGGAGCTGGAGAACACGCTGTTGGAGACCTTCGCGCGCGCCTTCGAGCCGCGCACGCGCGCTGCCTACAACGGCACGCGTCCCTATGCCCACTTCCTGATGGGCATCGCGCGCAACGTGCTGCTGGAGCAGTCGCGCGAGCGCGAGCTGGTGGGCCGCGACGAGGCCTTCGAAGGGCTCACCGAAGCCTCCTCCGAGGAGGGCGGGCTGGACGAGCTGTTGGAGGACCGCGAGGTGGAGGCGCTGCTCGCGGCGTTCAAGGGCGGCCTGTCACGTGAAGAGCAACAGCTGTTCGAGCTGCGCTTCAGCGAGGGCCTGCCCCAGGAGGAGGCCGCCACGGCGTTGGGCCTCACGCGCATCCAGGTGCGGCGGCGTGAGTTCGGGGTGAAGTCCCGGTTGCTGGGGTTCCTCCAGTCGAAGGGGTACCTCCAGGACCTGGAGACGCAGGGCTGGAGCTTCTTCAAGCGCCGGGGTGCGCGATGAGCGGGTGTGACGACCGCCGGGCGAAGCAGGCCATGGCCGCGCTCTTCGAGAAGGGCCGCGACGGGCTGGACGCGGACGGCTTCGAGCGCCTGCGCGCGCACCTGGCCACCTGTCCCGACTGTCAGGAGACGTACACGCGGCTGTCGCGCGTGGAGTCGGTGCTGGAGCAGCGGGCGCTGCCCCGGAGCAGGAGCGCGCTCCTGGAACAGGCGTTGTTCGCCAGGCTTCAGCCCGCCCCCGCGCGCAGGAAGTGGTTCGCGTCTCCGCTCTTCATGCCCCTGGCGCTGAGCGCCGCCGCCGCGACCGTGGCGCTGCTCGTCGTGACGCCGTCGATGGATCGCTCCGGGCAGGACGTGCCGGAGTGGCAGGCGCGTTCGTCCGCTCCAGGCGAAGGGGCCTGGGGCGTGCGCGCCTTCTGCATCTCGCCCGAGGGCACGGTGCTGGCGGAGGCCAGGCCCGGTGGGACGCTGACGTGCGCGGAGGGCAACGCGGTGCAGTTCAGCTACACCGCGCCGGAGCGCGTGCGCCTGTCGCTGGAGGGGCTGCCAAAGGAAGGCGAGCCGCTGCGCTTCTTCCCGAGCGAGGGCCCGGCCCCGGAGGTCGCAGCGGGCGTGGATGTCACGCTGCCCTTCAGCACGCCCGTGCAGGGGGGATGGCTGACGGGCCCCGTGCCGGTGCGCGCGCACTTCACCGACGCGCAGGGCCGCACCGTCGCGGACACGCAGGTCACGCTCAAGCCGCGCTGATCCGTCTCCGCGTCACCTCATCCAACCCCACGAACGAACAACCCCCCTCCCGTGCAGGCACGGGAGAGGGGCGGGGACTGCCGTACCTTGTGGGGTCCGTGAGTGACTACGGACGCGGGACACGGCGATCCACTTCCGCGGTGCCGGTGTACTGCGTGGCCACGTTCAGGGAGCCCTTGAGCTGAACGCGCCACGTGCCGGCGGGTGGGTTCGAAATGGTGACGGCCTCACCGGTGGAGGTGCCCTCGGCGCTGGTCGCGACGAGCTCCCCGTTGGGGCCAAAGACATACAGGTCCAGGTCGTAGGCCGGGTTGCCCCAGGCCGTCTTGATGCGCAGGGCGGTGGCTCCCGCGGGCACGGTGAGCGAGTGCTCGTGCTGCGCGGCCCTCAGGGACAGATCCAGGATGGGAAGGTTGATGCTCGTCTTCACCGTGCCCGTCCAGGAGGGCAGGGCGGTGGTCTGCGTGGTGTAGCGGATGCCCACGGCGTCGTTCACGAGCTTCGTCGCCGCGTACACGTCCGCGTAGCCCGCGCCCACCTCCCACGTCTCCAGCTGGCGCGTGTTGCCCGCCGCGTCCTTCGTGTACATGGGCCGCGCGGTGGCCTGCACCGCCGCGAGCACGCCGTCCATGTCGAGGGCGGGGTTCACCTCCAAGAGCAGCGCGGCGACGCCGGCCATGTGCGGCGCGGCCATGGAGGTGCCGGAGCTGGCCGCGTAGAACGGCTCCGGGTGCAGCAGGTCCAGGCCCAGGTACGGCTGCATGATGGCGCCGGTGAGCGCGCGCGCCGCCACGATGTTCACGCCCGGCAGCGTGATGTCCGGGTGGTGGAGCGCATCGCCCGGGATGCCCCGGCTGGAGAAGGACGCCAGCTCGCCCGGCGCGTCCTGGCTGAGCAGCGGGTTGGTGGCCGCGGTGGTGTCACGCGACGTGCCGGCCGCGACGGAGATGGCGCACGGCGAGGCGCTGTACGGGTTGAGCGTGTCGGGGTCGGAGCCCTCGTTGCCCGCCGCGAACACCACCACCATACCCAGGTCGTAGGCGCGCTTCGTCGCGATGGAGATGGGGTCGAGCGGCGCGAAGTGGCTGCCGCTGGTGCCCCACGAGTTGGAGATGACGCGCACGTTGTGCGTCTCGCGGACGTCGGGGTCCATGAGGAAGTCGAAGCCTTCCAGCGCGAACAGGATGCTCAGCGCGTCGCCGGTGCCCACGCCCAGCAGCTTCGCTCCGGGGGCCACGCCCTGGTGCCTTCCACCGGAGCGCGCGCCCGAGCCGGCGATGATGCTGGCGCAGTGCGTGCCGTGGCCGCTGGTCAGGTCGCTGTTGGGCGTGTCCACGTACAGCGCGCCGCCAATGCCCAGGTCCAGCGGGGGCGCGACGACCTTCACGTTGCGCGCCACGTTGGGGAAGTCGCCGTGCGTGCCGTCCAGGCCGGAGTCGATGACGCCCACGCCGATGCCCGCGCCAGTCGTCTCATACGCGGTGCGCGCGGTGTCCGCGTGGATGTACGGCACGCTGGTGTCCAGGAAGTACTGGAGCGGCTTGTCCTCGTAGATGGACAGCAGGCCCAGCGGCTGGAGCTCCTGGCGCAAGGTGGCGATGAGCTTCGGCGTCACCGGGACCTTCAGCGCCACCATGGGCAGCGACTTGAGCGCCAGGACGTTGCCCAGGCCCAGCCCCTGCGTCAGCCCGCCCAGCGTGCGCGTCAGGCCGCCCAGCACGGCGTCCAGGTTGAGCACGCCGCCCGTCGCGTTCGCGGTGTTGAAGGACAGGATGAGCGTGCGCACCGAACCGTCCGTGTGCAGTGCCGGGTCCACCACCGCCTGGGCAAGCGCCGCCTGTGTCGCGCTGGACGCATAGAGCGCGTTGCAGGCGCTGGGCGTCGCGGCCGCGGCCGTGACGATGGACCGCGAGGACGACGCGACAGCGGGTGCCCCTTCCGCCTTCGAGCACTCTTCCTGCGGGGTGCTCGCGCCACACCCCAGGACGGCGGCGGTGGCGGCGGCCCAGCCCAGCGACAGCAATCGCTTCATGTGGTGCGCTCCCCGGGTGTGTCGCGGCTTTTCAAAGTCCGCACAAAAGGGGTGTGTCGGGGGCGCGTTCCCGTGGATCCCCGCCGTACCGGATTGTTCTGTAGTGGCTGAATCCGTGAGCTGTCGGGGAAGGGGGTCTTTCCCACCCCTGTCGGTGACAGTGTCCGGAGCGAGGGCGGGCCCGGGGTGGGTCGCCGGTATACAGTCCGCGGCGTGTTCTACGCGTGTGTGCGGGCGGTGGTGGCGCTGGCGTTGCGGCTCTTCTACCGGGTGAAGGTGAATGCCCCGGGCGAAGCGCCCTCTGGGCCGGTGCTCTTCGTGGGCAACCATCCGAACGGGCTCATCGACCCGGCGTTGGTGTTCATCCTCACGCGGCGCCAGGTGACGTTCATGGCCAAGGCGCCGCTGTTCAAGCTGCCCGTCATCGGCTGGCTGTTGAAGGGATTGAACGCGCTGCCGGTGTATCGCAAGCAGGACGACCCGACGCAGATGGGGCGCAACGAGGGCACGCTGGATGCGGCGAAGGGCGCGCTCGTGCAGGGGCGGGCCATCACCATCTTTCCGGAGGGCAAGAGCCACTCGGAGCCGGAGCTGGCGGAGCTGAAGACGGGGGCGGCGCGCATCGCGCTCAACGCCGCGCGCGAGGGCGCCCCGGTGCGCATCGTCCCGGTGGGGCTCACCTACGCGGAGAAGAACGTCTTCCGCAGCGAGGTGCTCATCGACCAGGGAGCGCCCATCGACGTGCAGGCCTTCCTGCCGAAGGACGCGGCGTCGGAGCAGGACTCGGTGCGCGCGCTGACGGAGCGGGTGGCGGAGGGGCTGCGCTCGGTGACGCTGAACCTGGAGCAGTGGGCGGACCTGCCGGTGGTGCAGGTGGCGGAGCAGCTCTATGCCTTCCGCCAGGGTGGCGCGCTGGACGCGGAGCGGCTGCGGCTGTGGGCGCGCGGCGTGCGGCTGTTCCGGACGCAGGAGCCGGAGCGCTACGAGCGCCTGCGCCAGCACCTGTCCTCGTTCGGCAGCCGGATGGCGCTGGTGCAGGCCGCGCGGCCGGAGGACCTGTCCGTGGAGTACCGCCCGGGCAACGTGGTGCCGTTCGCGGTGAAGACGCTGGCGCGGCTGGTGTTCGGGCTGCCGCTGTTCGCGCTGGGGCTGGCGGTGTTCGCGCTGCCCTATCCGTTGCCCCGGATGGCGGCGCGGCGGGCGGAGCTGGACATCCAGGCCACGGTGAAGTTCCTCACCGCGGTGGTGG
>NZ_RAWQ01000241.1:0-14986 GCF_003668965.1 Corallococcus sp. AB030 | reverse complement strand
CTCCCCGCCCCGTGGACCCATCATGGAATCAACGGAGGGCCTGACCGCTCCCCGCGGCAGCGGTCCCTTCCGCCTGCACCTTCACGGTGGCGGGGGTCTCGAGCGAGCGCAGTTGCTGCCTGCCCACGTCCGCCAGCGCCCCCACGGGGTCCTGGACGAGATCTTCCTTGATGACCAGGGAGAGCTTGCGGTTGGCATCGAACTCGATGCGCGCCGAGACCTGAGCAGGGGGACGCGGACGACCGCTGACAGGGGTCGTCCGCGTTGGCGCGTCACAGCGCGCTGCAGGCCCAGACGCCCAGGGGCGTACAGAAGCAATTGGGATTGGGGTGGCCCGGCAGGCAGCAACTCCGCGACCCGCCAACGGGCGAACACGGGGTCCCCGCGAGCTTGCCGCAGCGATTGTTCAGCCCACAGATGGGAGTGGAAGGGATGCAGATGTTGTAGAAGCCATCGCACTCGACGGAGTCCGCCTGCACCGAACAGGTGTTCCCCTCACAGGACACCGTCGAGCCATTCGGACAGGTTTGTGAGCACGTGACGAGGGCGCTCGACTGCTGCTCCAGCTCCGGCGCCTCGACAGGTTCCCATCCACCACAGGCCGCCAGCACCGGGACGACAAGCACCGTCAGCACACCCAGGAAGCTCTTCATGGCGTGTCTCTCCTTGAGGGATTGAGCGGCATCGAACCACAACACGCCCTCCCGCCCCCCTGTCTTCCATTCTCGAAGTTCCAGGTGTTCAGCGCCAACGGTGTCGTGACAGGCTTCGAGATGTTCGACGACGAGCTACCGCCAGCGCGGCACCATCGGGCCAGGCCCCGAGGCAAGGGAGTTCAGGACCAGGCCAAGAAGTCGGATACGTTCAGCGTGATGCTGGCGACTCCGGCGGGGCTCGACACGCTGGAGCCCAAGGACGGCATCCTCCTGCGAAGGGGCCACCTGGGAGGAGTGTGTCGACAAACTTCGAGTTCACTTCCATTGGGAGTTCGAGGGCATGAAGTGACCCGCGCCTACTCCCCGCCGTTCTGGACGGTGGGGGCCCGCAGGGGTTCGATGAAGCCCGAGTAGGCCATCCGGTTCGGTGAGCAGCGCCCGGGGTTGGTCACCTTGTCCGGCGTGGCGTTGCCCGTCATGGCGGTGCTGACCTCCTGCGGCGCGGAGCCGGGATGGGCCTCCAGGAAGAGCGCGACGATGCCGGTGACATGCGGGGTGGCCATGGACGTGCCGCTCAGCGTTCGGGTCGCCGTGTCATCGCTGGTCCAGGCCGAAAGGATGCCCTCGCCGGGCGCGAAGACGTCCACGCAGTCGCCATGGTTGGAGAAGGACGCCCGCCGGTCCACGCTGTTGGTGGCCCCCACGGTGATGGCCTCGGCGGTGCGCGCGGGAGAGCGCTTGCACGCATCCTGGTTCTCGTTGCCCGCCGCCAGCACATACGTCACGCCCAACGCGATGGAGCGTCGCACGGCATCGTCGAGCACCGCGTCCTCCCCGCCGCCCAGGCTCATGTTGGCCACCGCCGGGGACTGGTGGTGCTCGGTCACCCAGTCCACGCCCGCCACCACGCCCGCTGTCGTCCCGGAGCCCTCGCAGTCCAGCACGCGCACGGCGTGCAGCGACGCGCTCTTGGCAATGCCATACACATTTCCGCCCACCGTGGCGGACACGTGGGTGCCATGGCCGTTGCAGTCCACGCCGTTGCGACCGTCGCCGACGGCATCGAAGGCGATGTCCGCCCGCCCGGCGAACTCCTGGTGCGTGGGGCGCAGGCCCGTGTCGAGGACGTACACGTGCACGCCCCGGCCCTGCGTCTGGTACAGGTAGACCTGATTGAGCGGCAGGTCGCGCTGGTCGATGCGGTCAATCCCCCACGTCGCGCCGGACTGGCTCTCATCCAGCGTCACCACGGCATTCTGCTGCACGTACTCCACCTCGGGCGCGGCGGACATGGCACGGGCCTGCTTCTCGTTCATGCGCGCGGCGAAGCCCCGCAGCGCGTGCGCGTACACATGGAAGGCCTTGCCGCCGAAGCGCTCGGTGAGGCTCCCCGCGACCACCACCGGCGCGGGCGCGGCGTCCCCTTCCCGGGGCTCCTTGAGCACGACGACGTACTCACCGGGGACCGGCTTCGCGACCCGGAGGAACTTCTCGCGCACGGGTGTCTGTACGGACGCGGTGCCACGGCAGGGTGTGTCACCGGGCGACGGGATGGGATTGCCCCCGCTCTGGCACGCCGGCAGCAGGAACAGCACACAGGCGGACGCGACCGTCCGCGACAGGAGCTTCATCGACATGGGTCCCCCCCAGGGGTGGCACTTCCAGCTAGTGAAGTAACGCCTTCTGACCCGAAAAAGTGGTTCCTGCCCTCCGGGGCCGCGAAACGTCCGCCCCCACCCGAACCGCCGGCCCGCAGTACGACTCCTTCTACGCCGCGTGGCGTCTCTGGTACCCCCACCTCGGTCGAACCTCACAAGATTCCATGGCGTCTTCGCTCCGGGCGCGAAACTCCGGCCATTTCTGCTCCCTCAAGCGGGGGCAGAGCCGAAGCCGCAAGAGGCAAGTGAGTCGCCTGAGGCAACGGCCAGGCAGAAGCCGACCCAGGAGCGCACGCCGCGGCTGGATGGGGCCGGGCTGCTGCGCAGGGGCTTCGTGCTCGACGTGTTCGCGTGCGACAGGTGTGGAGGCAGGCGCCGGGTGCTGGCGTATCTGCCGGCTCCCAGTGGGGTGCGTGCCATCCTGGAGCACCTGGGACTGCCCACGCTGCCTGGGAGACTGGCCGCAGCACGGGGGCCACCCCAGAACGCGGGGTGCTGAGTCTGCAGCAGCAGTGGCCCGTCGCCTGCCGCCTCCCCATGGGAAGGCGGCTTGAGCAGGCGTGTACCCTACAGGGCTGCGGGGTGGACACACCGACGTGGCACTCGGCCCTCCGGCACTCGTCAGCAACCCTCCTCTGCCTCTCTGCGCTCGCCCGTGCCCTTCAACACTGCCCCTCTCCTTCTTGTGCGTTGGAGTCACCGCCCCTGTGAGGCGAGGGGGCGCGTCCTGCGCGAACGCAACCGCGTCCCAATCCACGCCGCCACGGGTTAGATTCCGCGCCGTGCCTTCCGACACCATGCCGTGCGCCGGGGATATCGCGCAGGTCCGTCACCGCCAGTACCTCGTCGATGAAGTGATCGCCCCCGAGGGTGTCCGCGAGGACCACACCCTGGTCCGCCTCACCTGCCTCGACGATGATGCCCAGGGTCGCTCGCTCTCCGTGCTCTGGGAGCGCGAACTCGGCGCGCGCGTCATTCGCCCCGCGCAGGGCGGACTGGGAACGCCCACCGGGCTCGACGAGCCGCGCCGCTTCGCCGCCTACCTCCATGCGCTCAAGTGGAGCTCCGTGACGGCCACCGACGCCCGGCTCTTCCAGGCCCCCTTCCGTGCCGGAATCCACCTGCTCGACCACCAGCTCTCCCCCCTCAAGAAGGCGCTTGAGCTTCCTCGCGTCAACCTGTTCATCGCGGACGACGTGGGCCTCGGGAAGACCATCGAAGCCGGCCTCGTGATGCAGGAACTGATGCTCCGCCAGCGTGTGGACCGGGTGCTCATCGTCTGCCCCGCGTCCGTGACGCTTCAGTGGCGTGATGAGATGGAGAAGCGCTTCGGCCTCCATTTCGAGATCTTCAACAGCGAGTTCGTCTCACGGCGCCGCCAGGAGCGCGGCTTCCAGGTTCCCGTCTGGGGCACTCACTCGCGCTTCATCGTGTCGTACCAGACGCTGCGTCGCAGCGAGTACTTCGAGCCGCTCAAGACGCTGCTGGAGGAGAAGGGCCGCCACAAGGCAATGCTGGTGCTCGACGAGGCGCATGTCGTCGCCCCGGCTTCCGCCAGCCGGTACGCCGTCGACACCGAGACGACCCGCAGCATCCGCTCGCTGGCGGACCACTTCGAGCACCGCCTCTTCCTGTCCGCCACGCCCCACAACGGACACTCCAACAGCTTCTCCGCGCTGCTGGAGATGCTCGACCCCCAGCGCTTCACCCGGGGAACCCGCGTGCGGGAGTCGCAACTGGCGCCGGTGATGGTACGCCGGCTGAAGAGCGACCTGCGCGCACTGGGCACCGCGCAGCAGTACCCCGAGCGGCAGGTGCTGGGCGTGCGCCTGACCCATTCCGCGGGGCGCTGGAGCGCCGAGTGGCTCGGCCCCGATGGAAAGACCGTCGAGCGCCGCGTCGACCTCGGCGAGGGTTCCACCGCCGAGCTGGACCTCGCCACGAAGCTCGCCCGCTACACGCAGCTCATGGCCCCTGGCTCGAAGAAGGGCCGGCTCGTCTTCATCAACCTGCAGAAGCGTCTCCTCTCCAGCGTGGAGGCCTTCCACCGCACGCTGTCCGTCCACGCCGCGGCCTTCGGGGCGGGGGCCCTGGCTCCGGGAAGCCGCGAGGCCCCTGGCGACACGCTCCCCGAGGAGTACGGCGAGACGGACGAATCCCTGGAGCTGGCCTTCGAGGAGGACATCCGCGAGGCCAGCGAGGGCCTGCCGGTGGACATCCAGGCGCGCCAGCTCCTCGACGACATGCTGCACGTGAGCGCGAAGCACCGCACCGGGCGGGACGCGAAGCTGCTCGCGCTGCTCCAGTGGATTCGCGAACACCTATGCCCGCTCACCCGGGGCGCCGCCTGGAAGCCCCGCCGCGTCATCGTCTTCACGGAGTACGGCGACACGCTCCGCTACCTCAAGGAGCAGCTCACCGCCGCCTTCGAGGGGACGCACCGCGGGGAGGAGCGCATCCGCACCATGACCGGCGGGCTGGACGACGCGAAGCGCGCGGAGGTCCAGGAGGCCTTCAACGGTCCGCTGGACGAGTTCCCCGTGCGCGTCCTGCTCGCGACCGACGCGGCCCGCGAAGGCATCAACCTTCAGGGGCACTGCGCCGACCTCTTCCACTTCGACCTCCCGTGGAACCCCTCGCGCCTCGAACAACGCAATGGCCGCATCGACCGCACGCTGCAACCAGAGCCCGTCGTGCGCTGCGGCTACTTCATCTACGCTCAACGCACCGAGGACGCGGTGCTCGACACCGTGGCGCGCAAGGTGGACACCATCGCCCGCGAGCTGGGCAGCCTGGGCAGCGTCCTGATGGACCAGCTGCACGAAGCCCTCTCCTCGGGCATCACCCCGGGCACGCTCGAAAGCCTCGAGCGGGCCGCGACCTCCACCGGCACGGAGGTGGCGAAGCGGGAGCTGGAGTCGCAGCGGGAGCTGAAGTCCCTGCGGAAGGAACTCGATGCCATCGGGGAGATCCGCGACCGCAGCCGCAAGGTGATGGACTTCGATTCCGCCCTCTTGCGTGACGCGCTGGACGTGGGCTTCGAACTGGCGGGTTCGACCCGGCTCGTACGCGAGGCCGTCACCGAGGAAGGCAAGCCGCTGGAGGCCTGGAAGGTGCCTGCCCTCCCCGCGTCCTGGAGCCGGACGCTCGACAGCATCCGTCCCCGCCGGGAGAAGGACGAAGCGCCCTGGGTGTGGCGCAAGCGCCCGCTCTCGCCCGTGGTCTTCGAGGCGCCCCAGGGCGTGGCCAGCAAGCTCGCGCACCTGCACCTGTCCCATCCCATCGTGCAGCGCGTGCTCCAGCGCTACCTGGCGCAGGGCTTCTCCGCGAACGACCTGAGCCGCGTGACGGTGGTGAACAGCAAGCGCGACGCCGTGGCGCGCGTCATCGTCTTCGGGCGGCTCTCGCTCTTCGGCGCGGGAGCGGCGCGGCTCCATGACGAGGTGGTCTCCGTGTCCGCGAAGTGGCTCGACGGCGGCGGCAGGGGGCACCTGAAGCCCTTCGGCGAAGAGGCGGACCGGCGGGTCATCGAACAGCTCGAGGTCACGCTGGCCGAGGCACCCGAGCTGTCGGCGACCTCCAGCGCGGTCCAGGCCCGGCTCCTGGCCAGTGCGTCTTCTGACTTCGCGGCGCTCTGGCCTTCCGTCGAAGAGGAGTCGTCGCGGTTGGAGAAGGCCGCGCGCAAGCTGCTGGCACAGCGCGGTGCGAGCGAGGCGAAGGCGCTGACGCAGATCCTCCTGACGCAGCGGGAGACCATCCAGGAGGCGCTGGGGGCACAGTTGGAACTCAAGCTCACCGTCAAGGACGAGCTTGAGCAACAGCGGCGCGACAAGGGCCATCTGGAGCAGCGCCTCGCGGCCCTGGCGAAGGAACTCGACGAGCAGCCGGAGTCGCTGAAGGCCACCTATGACGTGCGGCTGGCCCGGCTGACGCCGGTGGGAATGGTGTACCTGTGGCCGAGTTCGCGATGAAGACCGGGCGGGAAGCAAGCGTGAGGGCAGTCCATGAGTGACGTCGAACGCCGCTACCACGAGACGTGGCTGGGCATGGCGCAGCCCATCGAGGGGCTGGTGGTGTCGGTGCCGGTGCTGGAGGACGCGCAGTGCATGCAGCGGCTGCCCGTGACGGAGCAGCACAAGCTCATCGCGCTGGCCGGCACGGAGGCGCCCCGCGTGAGCGACGTGCCGCGCTTCCTCCGCGAAGTGCTGGGCTACCCTGACGGCGCCTTCGTCACGGCGTTCCCAGAGGACTTGCGGCTGGACATCGTGGAGGGGCAACAGACCCTCGTGCCCACGCGGGGGCTCCTGCGGCGCGGCCCGCCGCCACCGAAGCCGGAAGGCCTCCCTGACGACTCCACGCCCACCAGCCGGGGCGGCGAGGGCTTCGTCCTGCTGACGTGGGAGCTGCCGCCGGGCCTCGACCTGGATGCGAAGGAGGCCGTCACCGGCGCCTGGTTCTATGGCCCCACCGCGAAGTTCGAGCGACTGCTCCGCGCGGCCCGGGTACCGGTGGGCCTGCTCTTCAACGGCGTCTCCGTGCGCCTCGTGTACGCGCCCCATGGCGAATCCACGGGCCACCTCACCTTCCGCTTCGCGGACCTCGTCACCGCCAGCGGCCGGCCGCTCTTCGACGCCATGGTGATGCTGCTGCACGCGCGGCGGCTCTTCGGCGTGTTGCCCGAACACCAGCTCCCCGCGCTGCTTGAACAGTCCCGCCGCCGTCAGGCCAACGTCACCGAGGCGCTGGCGGAGCAGGTGCTCGAAGCGCTGAACCTGCTCCTCGCGGGCTTCGAGTCCGCCGCCGAGCGCGACGGCACGAAGTCGCTGGACGACGCCCTCGCGCGCGGGGAGGACCACGTGTACGGCGGGCTCCTCTCGACGCTTCTGCGGCTCGTGTTCGTCCTGTACGCGGAGGACCGGGGGCTGCTCCCGGTGGACCAGGAGCCCTACGCCGAGGACCTGTCGGTGAAGGCGCTGTACGAGCAGCTGCTTGAAGATGCTGGCCAGCATCCCGATGCGATGAACCGGCGTTTCGGCGCGTGGCCGCGGCTGCTGGCGCTGTTCCGCTGCATCTTCTTCGGCGCCTCGCACGGGAAGCTGCACATGCCGTCGCGACGCGGGCAGCTCTTCAACCCGGAGGCGTTCCCCTTCCTGGAGGGCTGGAGCGTCGGGGGCGCGCCGGTGGAGGCGCGGGCCCGGGCGGAGGTGAAGCCGCCGTCCGTGGATGACGAGACCGTCTACCGGGTGTTGGAAAGGCTCATCGTCCTGGAAGGCCAGCGGCTCAGCTACCAGTCGCTCGACGTGGAGCAGATCGGCTCCGTGTACGAGGCGCTGATGGGCTTCCACGTGAAGCGGCTGACGGGCGCGGGCGTGTGCCTCAAGCCGTCCAGGGTCTGGGTCTCCGCCGACGAGGTGCTGGAGCAGCCGGCGAGCCGTCGCGGTGCGTGGCTGGAGGACGAGGGCGGAATGGAGGCGAAGGCGGTGAAGGCCGCCGCGAAGGCCCTGGAGCAGGCGAAGACCGAGGCGGACGTCCTGACGGCGCTGGAGCCGTACCGGGTGAAAGGCATCGACACGCGCCGGCCGTTGCAGTTGGTGTTGCAGCCCGGGGCCGAGCGCCGCCGCACCAGCAGCCACTACACCCCGCGCAGCCTCTCGGCGCCCATCGTGCGCCGCGCGCTGGAGCCGTTGTTGAAGGCGATGGGTGAGGAGCCGGCGTCCGAGCGGCTGCTCAACCTGAAGATCTGCGACCCGGCCATGGGCTCCGGCGCGTTCCTTGTCGAGGCCTGCCGCTTCCTCGCGGATCAGGTCGTCGCCGCGTGGACGCGCGAGGGCGTGCTGAACGGCGCCCCCAAGGACGAGGACGTGGTGATGCGCGCGCGCCGGTTGGTGGCGCAGCGCTGTCTGTATGGGGTGGACAAGAACCCCTGGGCGGTGAACCTCGCGAAGCTGTCGCTGTGGCTGGTGACGCTGGCGAAGGGGGAGCCGTTCACCTTCCTGGACCACGCGCTCAAGTGCGGCGACTCGCTCGTCGGGCTCGACCTTGAGCAGATCCGTGCGTTCCACTGGGATACGGGGAAGCAGAAGCAGTACGACCTGGCACAGGCGGTCTTCACGAAGGCGCTCTCGGTGGCGCTCGAGAAGCGGCAGGCAATTCTCCAGCTCGCGCTCGATTTGGAGCAGCCCGCGGTGAAGCGGCCGATGCAGCTCGGGCTGGATCCGGCCAGACAGAAGGAGAACCTGCTTCGCGACGCCGACGAGGCGCTGGCCCCGGTGAAGCGCATCGCCGATGCGTGCGTGGGGGCGTTCTTCGCCTGTGATTCGGACAAGGAGCGCGAAAAGGAGCGTGTCCGGCGGCTCGATGCGCTCGGCGCGTGGCTCGCGACGGCGGAGGGTGGGCTGCCACCGCCCATGCCGGAGGCAGTGCGGGGGCTGTCATCGCCTGGCTGGACGTTCCACTGGCCGCTGGAGTTCCCGGAGGTGTTCCACGGGAAGCGACCGGACCCGCTGGATGATGAACAAGCCAACAAGGCTGCCTGGATGGATGGCTTCATCGGAAATCCGCCATTTATGGGTGGAATCCAGGTTTCCGGGACATTCGGAGACGCTTACTTGGACTGGTTGCTCAAGCGTCATGAAAGTGCGCATGGCAATGCCGACCTCGCCGCGCACTTCTTCCGCCGTGCGTTCCACCTGCTCGGTGCGCACGGCACCATCGGATTCATCGCGACCAACACGATTGCACAGGGCGACACTCGGACCACTGGGCTCAAGTTCCTGGTGGACCATGGCGCTCAAATCTACGACGCCGTGCGCTCACTGAAGTGGCCAGTGCCCGGGGCCAACGTCACAGTGTCTGTGGTACATTTAGCGAAGGGGCACGTCTCCGACTTCCCGCTGGAGCCTCGACTCGATAGCCACAGAGTCGGACAAATGAACTCGCGACTGCGCGGTAAGCCAGAGCGAACCGACCCTGTGGTACTCGCCGCAAACACAGGCAAGAGCTTTCAGGGCAGCGTCGTGCTCGGCATGGGCTTCGTGCTCAATCCTCAGCAGCGCATGGATTTGGTCGCCAAGACACCGAAGAACGCTGAGCGCATCTTTCGCTACGTCGGCGGCGAGGAAATCAATTCGGACCCTGACCCGCGACTCGAAAGATATGTCATCAATTTCGAACAGATGGGGTTGGCGGAGGCTGAGAATTGGCCAGACCTCGTGAGCATCGTTCGGGACTTGGTAAAGCCTGAGCGGGACAAGGTAAAAAACAAAGGCGCAAAACAGTTCTGGTGGCAGTTCATTTGGCCTCGTCCTGAACTTTACCGAGCCCTCCGCCCCCTCGACCGCTGCCTCACCACCGCACGCGTCACCAAGCACTTGCTCCTCTCTTGGCAGCGAGCCGACGTGGTTCTCAGCGAACAAGTCATCGTCTTTCCCGTTGAGCAGAGCCGTTGGCTCTTGGTTCTGCAGTCACGTGTGCATGAAGCCTGGGCGCGATTGTTGTCATCCTCGCTTGAGGACCGGCTTCGCTACGCCCCTAGCGACTGCTTCGAAACCTTCCCCTTCCCCCCAGAACCGGCCTTCACCGCGCTTGACACCCTGGGAGCACAACTCGACACCGAACGCCGCGCGTACATGACGGCGAACGGCGTGGGCCTGACAACGACATACAACCGACTGAAGGACGACACCGTGACGGATCCTGCGGTGCAGTCCCTGCGCACGCTGCACGAAGCGGTGGACCGCGCGGTGCTCGACGCCTATGGGTGGACCGACGTGCAGGTGCCCCCGTACTGCGGCGCCACCGCGGCCCAGCTTGAAGCCTTCGAAGACGACGTCCTCGACCGCCTCTTCGACCTGAACGCCCAGCGCGCCCGCGAAGAAGCCCTCCTCGGTGCCGCCACCGCCAAAGCCAGGAAGCCGCGCGCGAAGAAGACCGCCTGACTGTGCTGGCGGTCACGAGAAAGCGCGGATTTCTGGTCATCAGGCCGACCGGTTTTCCATGGTCCGGGCCATCGGCCAGTGCGTGTCCAGTGAGGCAGGAGCTGCCAGGCGCGCCCGCCGACGCGCGCCCAGGCTCCTCCAGCTTCTGCCTCGGTCCCCCACGCCCTGCCGGGCCGCCGCAGTCAGGGCCGGTACCGCTCCGCCTCAAGGAAGAACTGCGTGAGCGAGTAGTCCAGCAGCGACTGGCGGGACTGCATGTACCGGCGGGCCCGGAGGAAAGGCAGCCAGACGCGCTTGCCCACCCGCACCTGGGACTCTTCCATCTTCTGCCGCAGCACCCACGTTCCTCCCAACCGCCGCACCAGCACGTCCCCCAGGTAGGCCCCGAGTGCCGGTGCGGTGTGCCCATCGATGAGGTGACGCTCGTACCGCTCCGGGAAGCTCTCCCGCCAGAAGTAGAAGTCCAGGTCCGTGAGAGACTCAGGTGTCTCGTCCATGATGGTCGGCACCTTCGTGTGCAGCCCTGCCACGAGACCTTCGGACAAGTCTCCGTAGGATTCGAGGACGCGCTCCGGATTCGCCACGTCCGAGGGATGGGCGACGGGTAGCCACTCCTCTGGCACCGGCGGCCGGAAAGCGTTGAGTTCAGCAATCTTCCGTTGCCGCTCGCTGATGGCGAACTCGTCCGGCAGCCGAGACAGGAGCGGCGCCAGGTCGGGGTGGAAGTGCGGTTCGACGGGTACGAGTGCAGCGCTGCGCTCCTTCAGCGTGCGGAGCACCGTGTCGAAGTCGAGGTCCGGCCGCAGGTGGACATGGGCACGGGCCTGAGAGATACGCGCCTCCTCACTATCGAAGTCGGAGGCCGTAGGCCGTAGCACCATGAGGACGGAGCCGTTGGAGAGTTCCTCCACGAGGTGAGCAGGCGTCGAGAGCATCCTCTCTCGGCCTACGGACTCCACCAGCTTCGGACCGAAGATGTTCAGCCAGAACAGCTCATAGACTTTGTCGAACCCATCCCGCTTCCATGTCGCGTCGTCACGACCGAAGGAAGGGGACCCCGCGAGTTGCCGGTCGGCCAAGCTATGTGCTGCAGCATGTTCCGCCGGATATCGGGATGCCCAAGCCCGAGCCATTGCAACAAAGCCGCTGCAGGCTTCCACATCCGCGAAGAAGGAGAGTGGTTGCACTTCCAGGCTGACATCCAGGGTGAATCTTCCACGGGCGGGCCCGAGATTAAGCACCAGCGACACAGCAGGGTTCTCCGACCGATACAGTCCGATGATCGCCCCATACTCGTTGCGCCGCTCCTCTAGAGCGCGCCACACCGCGTCGCGGGAGTACTTACGTTTCCGGCTTGCATTGACGAACGTCGGCATCCAACCGGCGGAACCTTCCTCAAGGGCATCAAGCAGAGGCGAGACTTCGCGCTCCAGACCGTTTCTCGGCTCGAAGATCCCCTTGAAGAAGAAGCGCAGACTATCCATCTTGTTCAGATCATGCAGTGTCAGCGCACTCATTGAACCAGTACCTCCACGCCCTCAATTCGCTCCTGTGCCGCGGTTACCGCAGCAGCCAACCCATCGCGATCTCGAGGCAATAGCGTCTCACCCTCATAGACAAGGCGCACTCGCTTCACATCCGCCTGCTGTCGCATACCGTCCCGAAGAATTTTCAGCGACCCACCGTAATACTTCATCGCATTGCTCGCATCCGTATTCACCTGCACTTCCAGCTCCTCCATCTTCAGGAAGCTGAGGTTCCGGCTCTTGAAACTGAACGTCTCCACCCGAGGTGGCTGGCCCGGCGGAGGGCGCTCCTCGATGACGAGGACGTCGGCGTACCGGAAGTCCGCTTTTGACACACCCACGTGCGTCTCGATGCGCGGCTGCTCGAAGTCGCCGAGCCAGCGCCGCTGTGCGCGGGGCAACGCGGCGTCCGCCTCCAGGATGGCGAACATGGTCCTCTCGAAAGCCATGCCCCGGGCATAGTAGGCGCGCATCCCCTGGTAGCCCTCCCACTTCAGGGGACCCTTGACGGCGGCGTCACCGTCCTGAATCTCCGTCAGCCGCCTCTTGCGGTAGGCGACGTACTCCTGCCAGAGCGCTGCGCCTCTATCGACTCCTGGCGGCGGCTCCTCCAGCTTCGGGGCCAGCTGCTTCAGCAGCTTCACGTCCTTGGGGAGACGTGGGCCCAAGGACTCCAGCTCCGCCTGGACCAGCTTCGCCTTCGCGGCCTCCGCGGCGCCCACCTCGGCGTTCTGCTCGAAGAGGTCCAGGTTGACGGACCGCTTCCCCGCCGCGCCCCTTGTGGCCAGGGGCTGGGCGGACTCGCGGCTCGCGGCCTCCGCCAGCACCGCCTGCGCCTTCGCGGGGTTTCCGCGGGCCTCGTACAGCGCCAGCAGCCCCGCTTCACCCCACTCGGCTGCCAGCAGGGCCCCCTCACGGCTCGCCTGGAGGTAGCGCAGCAAGTCGCGCGCGGCGTTGACGCCCAGTTGCTCCTCCAGGCGCGCCATCAGCGCCTTCATGCCGTCCACGTCGAGCGCCGGCATCTGGAGCCGCCTCAGCCCGCCTCGCGCCCCCACCAGGGCTCGCGCACCCTTGCCTCCGGCATACAGCGCCACCATCAGCGCGGCCGGCGCCAGCTCGCGCGTGGCCTGCTCGTACTTGCCCTGCGCCAGCGAGTACGCCCCGTGCCCCGTCCCCACCGCCAGGTGGTAGAAGCCCACCGGCACACCGAAGGTGAGGTGGTCGAAGGCCCCCGCCGAGACACTGCCCGGCGCGTAGTGCCGCTCCGTCAGCGCCTCCCGCACTTCATCGAGGGCAGCCTGGTACGGAGGTGGGAGGTCGGCGCGCTTCGCCCAGAGGCTCTGTCCCCGAGCGCCATCGCTCGCAGGACTGCTGGAGAGCATGTCCCGGCCCGCGCGCCCCAGCCCGCGCAGCACGTCGCGCGCCTGCTCTCCCCGCTCCGGGAAGCCCTCCAGCGCCAGGCCGCGCCGCTTCAGCTCCTCGAGGACGACGGGCATGCTCCCCAGCGTCTCGCCCAGCTGCTTTTCGCGGGCGAGCAGCCGCACCACCTCGCGCAGCTCGTCGTCGAAGGCCGAGTGGAGGACGAAGAGGGCGAGCACCTCGGAAGAGGGCACGCCGTACTTCTCGACGGACATGACGAGGAAGGCCGCGCGCTTGCGACTGAGGACTTCCGAGGCTTGCTTGTCCAGGGGCCCCAGGGCGCCCAGGCGGACCGCGTCCCAGTCCTCCAGCGACTCCACCAACGCGGCCATGTCCACCCCGCGCTGCATGGCCACGAACTCCGCGGGTGAGGCACACGCAAGAAAGGGCTCCAGCACCTCCCGGCTGGACTCCAGGTGGGGCCAGCCCGAGGGCACGGGCCTTCCTCCACGGACAACGTCCCCGCCGCTGGCGACCGACTTCGTGCCAGGCGCTCCCGCGCCCTCGCTCGCATCCACCAGGGGCTCGCGTCGTAGGCCCAAGGGCTCCTCCGCCCCCGCCGCCGTGGAAGCCAGCGCCTCGCCCGGAGACGCCCCCGCTGCCGCGCTCCTCACCGCCTGGGTGGACGCGGAGAAGGGTCTGAGGGCCAGGGTGGCCCCGTGGCCCGGCTTCGCGGGCAACGAGGCACAGCCCGCGCTCAGCAGCGCCACCACCAGCGCCAGGCCAGGCCCGCCGCACAGCCGCCGCTCAGCGCGCATGGTCCACCCCCAGTCCCACGGCCGCGAAGGCACCCGGCCGCGGCGCCCCCTCCGGCGTGGGAAACAACAGCGTGCCGCCCTGCCCCACCGCGTAGAGGCCGCCTCCCAGGAGGCGCCACCGGGCCTCGCCCGAGACGAGGTAGCGCGCCGCCGGCTGGCCCATGCCCAGCGCCAGTCCGCCCACCGCCACGGTGAGGTTCCGGTGGAAGACCTGCACTTCCAGGCGCCCTTCCACGTCCACCCGGCCCCACGAGAAGGCCTCCGCCCCCATCGTCAGGCGCAGGTGGCGCCGCGCTAGAGTGCCAAGCCGCTCCGCGTCCCAACTGAGAATCACCTCGCCATACGCCGAGGACCCGTCAGGGAACGAAGCCTCCGCAAGCGGCATGGCGGCCGGGCCCGCCACCTGGAAGCGCGCCAACTCGTAGTCCGGACCAAAGGCCCCCTGCCGGAAGCCTCCGCGCTGCACGCGCCCCTCCAGGCGGGCCCGCAGGTCTACCGTCGCCGCCAGCGCATCCACGCCCAGGCCCGCGACCGCGCCCCACGCCCCGCCTTCGCCCGGGCGTCCGCCCCAGCCGCCCAGCAGCGTCAACTCGAAGCCCCCTTCGGCGTTCCTGCGCCGCAGAAGCATGGCCGTGCCGTCCACGTGCGCCAGCGTCAGGGGCGTCGAGGCGCCTCCTGCTCTCCCCCAGTCATGCACCGCGGACACCGACAGCAGGTACTGCATGGGGAGGCGGGGCCGGCCGAAGAGGAGGTACGGCACGTCCAGAACGACTTCCGCACCCACCAGACGCGCGCCCAGCACGTCCGAGGCGAAGGCCTCCGTGTACACCGGCCCGAATTTCCCCGTCACCACCGCCCCGGCCGGGTGGTAGTCGGGGTTGCCCCGGTTGTTGTAGCGCCGCACCACGTGCCCGGACAGCAGCGTGTAGGACTCCAGGGCGCCCATCCACAACGAGTTCGGCGCGTCTCCTCCCACCCTGAGCGTGCGCACCACCTGCCCCCAGTCGGAGAGCGTGTCCCAGTCCTCCTTCC
>NZ_RAWQ01000240.1:0-15109 GCF_003668965.1 Corallococcus sp. AB030 | reverse complement strand
ACCCCGCCCCTGCCCCCCATGCCGTCGCCGCTGGTGGAGTTGATCAGCCCGCCCCTGTCGGAGCTGGTGCGCGTGACGAACAAGGAGAGCCTCAACCTGTACGCGGAGCGGCTGGGCATGCGCTTCGCTCGCGAGCGCACCGGCCAGGAGGGCTACGTCGCGCTGCGCACGGCCCTGGTGGCGGAGCTGGCGCGCCGGGGCGTGCCCACCAAGGACCTGCGTCCCGTGGATGGCAGCGGCCTGTCCCGCTACAACCTGGCGTCGCCCCGGGGCATGGCGCGCGTGCTGCTCACCAGCCTCCAGGAGCCGTATGGCGCCGCGCTGGTGGACAGTCTGCCGGTGCTGGGCGTGGACGGGACGCTGGCGGGCCGCAAGACGACGCAGTCCACCGCGGGCCGCATCCGCGCGAAGACGGGCACGCTCACGGGCCAGAAGTGCTTCGTGGGCGTGGCGGAGCGGCCGAACGACACGGAGCACCCGCGCGTCGTCTTCGCGCTGATGCTCGGCAACATGGACGAGGGCACCAAGCCCAACGCCAACGAGACCTTCGACACCTTCTCCACCGCCCTGGTGGAGCTGCCCCTGCGATGAGCGTCCCGCAGGGAAACACCCGCATGCGAGGTGAACCATGAAGTCCAGAATCGCAGTCACGACCGCAGCGCTGCTGTTGCCGCTCGTGTCCGGAGCCGCGGGGAAGGCTCCCGCGAAGCCCGCCGCCGCGGAGAAGCAGCCCGTGGAGACGACCTACCACGGCACCGCCGTTGCGGACCCCTACCAGTGGATGGAGTCCGCCACGGAGCCGAAGGTGCAGCAGTGGACGGACGCGCAGAACGCGTTCACGCGCGCGTACCTGGACAAGCTCCCGGGCCGCGAGCCCTTGCGCCAGCGCATCACGGAGCTTTTGTCCTGGAAGTCGCCTTCCTACGGCGGCCTGGACGAACAGGGCGGCACGCTGCTGGGGCTGAAGTTCCAGCCGCCCAAGCAGCAGCCCACGCTCATCGTGGTGGGCTCGCTGGACGACACGTCGAAGGAGCGCGTGCTGGTGGACCCCACGCAGGTGGACACGTCCGGCAAGACGACCATCGACTGGTTCCAGCTGTCGCACGACGGCAAGAAGGTCGCCGTCTCCATGTCCAAGGGCGGCACGGAGAGCGGTGACGTGTCCGTGTGGGACGTGGCCACGGCGAAGGCGATGGCCAACGAGCTGGTTCCGCGCGTCAACGGCGGCACGGCGGGCGGCAGCCTCGCGTGGAACGCGCAGGGCACGGGCTTCTTCTACACGCGCTACCCGCGCGGAGAGGAGCGTCCGCCCGTGGACCGCGAGGTGTACCAGCAGGTGTACTTCCACACGCTGGGCACGCCCACGGAGAAGGACACGTACGCGCTGGGCAAGGACTTCCCGCGCATCGCGATGACGGACCTGGAGTCCAGCGACGACGGTCAGTACACCTTCGCGCGCGTGGCCAACGGCGACGGCGGCGAGTTCGACCTGTACCTGCACGGCCCCAAGGGCACGTGGACGCAGGTGGCGAAGTATGCGGACAAGGTGGTGTCGGCGCGCTTCGGCAGCGACGGCGCGGCGTACCTGCTCAGCCGCAAGGACGCGTCGAAGGGCAAGGTGCTGCGCCTGCCCCTGGCCACGCCCACGCTGGACAAGGCGACCGTGGTCGTCCCCGAGGGCCATGCGACGGTGCAGGCCGTGGTGCCCACGAAGGGCCGCCTGTACCTGCTGGAGCAGCTGGGCGGTCCGTCGCAGCTGCGCATGGTGGACCTGACGGGCAAGGCGCTGGGGCTGGTGCCCACGCTGCCGGTGTCGTTCGTGGGCGGCCTGGTGCGCCAGGGCGCGGACGACCTGCTCATCGTCAACGGCAGCTTCACCCAGCCGGCCGCGTGGTTCCGCTTCACGGCGGCGGACGGCAAGGTGACGAAGACGGCGATGGCGCGCACGGCGCCCATCGACATGAGCGACGTGGAGGTGGTGCGCACGGAGGCCACGTCCAAGGACGGCACGAAGGTGCCGCTCTCCATCCTGAAGAAGAAGGGCACGAAGCTGAACGGGAACAACCCCACGTGGCTCACCGGCTACGGCGGCTTCAACGTGTCCATCAACCCGGGCTACAGCCCGCTGACGGGCATGTGGCTGGAGCAGGGCGGCGTGTTCGCGGTGGCGAACCTGCGCGGCGGCTCGGAGTTCGGTGAGGAGTGGCACAAGGCCGGCTCGCTCACGAACAAGCAGAACGTGTTCGACGACTTCTACGCGTGCGCGAAGCTGCTGGTGGACCAGAAGTACACGCAGCCGAAGAAGCTGGCCATCCAGGGCGGCAGCAACGGCGGCCTGCTGATGGGCGCGGCGCTGACGCAGCACCCGGAGCAGTACGGCGCGGTGGTGGCGCGCGTGGGCATCTACGACATGCTGCGCACGGAGCTGACGCCCAACGGCCAGTTCAACGTGACCGAGTACGGCTCGGTGAAGGACCCGGAGCAGTTCAAGGCGCTGTATGGCTATTCGCCGGTGCACCGCGTGAAGGACGGGACGAAGTACCCGTCGGTGCTCTTCACCTCTGGCGCCAATGACCCGCGCGTGGATCCGTTCCACTCGCGCAAGATGGTGGCCCGGATGCAGGCGGCCACGGCGTCCCCCAAGCCCATCCTGCTGCGCGCCGACGCGGAGACGGGCCACGGCATGGGCACGCCGCTGTCCTCGCGCATCGAGGAGGAGGTGGACGTCTACTCCTTCGTCTTCAACGAGCTGGGCATGACGTACAAGCCCAACGCGACGAAGAAGGTCGCCGCGCCCGCGCCGCAGTAGCCGGGCTTCTACCTGCGCCCGTCCTCCGAGTCCTTGCGGCTCGGAAGACGGGCGTTTCTTCTTTTGGGTTTCGTGGCAGCCTCCCGCCCCATGAGCCCGCTCATCCCCTACTTCATCCTCTCGCCCGTGGTCGCGGGCGGCCTCGCGTGGTGGACGCTGACCCGGCTTGGAAAGAAGCGGAACGCGCGCGCGAAGGGCTCGCTGGACGCGGTGGTGACGCGGCTGAAGGGGCAGAAGGTGCTGGGCGCGGTGGACCTCGTCGTCCAGGACGTGTCCTGGTCCGGGGAGACGGAGCTGTCCCCGCAGAACTGCCGCATCCGCGTGGTGATGGGCGGCCAGGACGCCAGCACCATTCCGCCGCGCTTCGAGGTGGAGAGCGCGCCCGGAGCCCCCCGCCCCCCCGCGGAGGTGCTCGCGGCGCTGCGCGTGCTGGATGCGCAGGCGACGGAGGCGCTGAAGGGCGGCGGCTGGAGCTGGCAGCGGCCCACGGTGAGCTTCGACCCGGTGGCGTAGCCTCGCGAACGCAAGTCCAGGGATTCGGGTGACGGGTCGAGGAGCGCGGTGCCAGCATGCGCCGCATGTCCTCGACCTTCCTCGACTCGCTCGACACGCCCGCGCCGCTCGTGGACCTGGACCGCGTGGAGCGGAACCTCCAGCGCGTCGCGGCCTATGCGCGCGAGCACGGCCTGCGCTGGCGACCCCATACGAAGACGCACAAGACGGCGGAGCTGGGCGCGATGCAGGTCGCGGCGGGAGCCTCTGGCGTCACGGTGGCCACCCTCCTGGAAGCCGAGGTCATGGCGGCCGTGTCCGACGACGTGCTGCTCGCGTATCCGCCGGTGGGCGCGCGGAAGCTGGCGCGGCTGATGGCCCTGCCCTCGCGCGTGCGACTCACCGTGGCGCTCGACTCCCTGGAGGTGCTGGAGGGGCTGGCGCGCGCGGCGCGGGATGCGGGGCGCACCGTGGGCGTGCTCGTGGAGGTGGACCTGGGCATGCGCCGCGTGGGGCTGCGCTCGCCAGACGAGGCCTTGGCCCTGGCGCGCGCGGCGTCGTCCACGTCTGGGGTGGCCTTTCGCGGGCTGACCTTCTACGCGGGCCACATCCGCGTCCCTCAGGCGGAGCTGCCCGCGGTGATGCAGTCCCAGTCGGATGCGGTCGCGACGTTCGTGGACGCACTGAAGAGCGCGGGTCTGCCGCCGGAGGTGGTCAGCGGCGGCTCCACGCCGACGCTCTGGCAATCCCATACCGTGAAGGGCCTCACGGAGATCCGTCCCGGCCTCAACGTACTCAACGACCGCAACGCAGCCGTCATCGGTGCGTGTGATTGGACGGAGTGCGCCTACTCCGTCCTGGCCACCGTGGTGAGCACGGCCGTGCCGGGACAGGTGGTCATCGACGCGGGGGCCAAGGCGCTGGTGAAGGAGGAAGGGCTGGCGCCGGGCTATGGCGTCCTGCTGGACCGGCCGGAGGTCGTGGTGAAGAACCTGTCGGAGGAGCACGGCCTGCTGGACGTGTCCGGCACGACGTGGCGCCCGCGCATTGGCGAGCGGGTGCGCGTGGTGCCCAACCATGTCTGTGTTTCCGTCCCGCAGCATGCGCGGCTGCACGTCGTGCGGGGTGACACGCACGTGGCCACGTGGGAGGTCGCGGCGCGCGGCTGGTGACAGACAGTCCTGGCGCCTGACGGTCCCGACCCGCAGTGCATCCAGACTGTCACCTTCCGGCGGGTGCGCTGCTCCTCACAGGCGGGAAGCCGATAACGGCACCATGTCTAGCCTTTTCCGATCGCCGGAAGGACCTCCGGCCGGGAGGCGGCATGCACAAGGCTGGGGGCTTCTTCGTCACAATGGCCATCGCGGGACTGTTCCTGGGAACGCCCCCGGTGCTCGCGGCGGACAGGGAGTCGCTCGACGCCCGGTTCCAGCAAGCGAAGCCTGTCGGATGCGAGGTCCACTGTGGCGACGTCATCACCCAGCACACGAAGCTCACGCATGACCTCTCCTGCCCGGGCACGGACGAGCCCGCGCTCCGCATCGAAGGTGACGGCGTCGTCCTCGATCTGGGTGGCCACACCGTGCGCCGCTCGAGTCCGGTCCAGCAAGACACCCTGGGCATCGTGGTCACCAGCAACAGCATGGTGCGCAACGGCACGATTCGCGGATTCGCAAGAGGCATCCAGACCGACGAAGGCACCTACCTGCGGCTGCACGAGCTCACGTTCGCCGACAACGGCACCGCCATCTACAACTACTTCTCTACCAGCTACTTCCTCATCACGAATTCGCGCTTCATCGGCAATGACGTCGGGTTGGCAAGCGAGATCGACGCGTCCATCGGTACGTTCGACGTGAGGTCGAGCCACTTCGAGAACAACTACCTCGGAATCTACCTGGATACCCATGATGCCGACGTCCGCGATTCGACCTTCACGGGGAACGAGATCGGCATCTACTGCTTCGCCGGCAATGTCCGCGTCCGGTCGAGCAGCTTCGCGCGGAACGAGGCCGTGGCCAGCACGACCGTGCCTATCGGGGGCCGCGATATCTGCAATGTGTTCCGTTTCGAGGACACGCTCATCGCGGACAACGCGTCGTTCGCCCCCACGGCGACGCCCATCTGGAATGTGGTCCAGCTCGACATGATCAACAATTGGATCGTGGGCAATGACAATGGGCTTACAGCCGGCTCATTCCAGGTCTACGTCCAGGGCAACACCTTCTGGGACAATGCGGGCGGGCTGACTTTGGAAGACACTCCCATTGTCGGCAGCCCACAGACCGGCATCGTCCGTGCCAACCGGTTCCTACGGAACGGCGGTGACGGCCTCCGCGTCCTGCCGGCCAGTACGCCCACGGTGATTGGCAACGTGGCCCTGGGCAACACGGGCTGGGGCATCCACGCGCCTACCGCCTTCGACGGGGGCGGCAACGTCGCGCGGGACAACGGCGCGGGTGACTGCGAGGGCATCGTCTGCGCCCCGTACTGACCCCGCCACACGCTTAGGAGATGCGCCTCAGTTCCTGCGTCAGCAGCTCCTCCAGGTGCCGGATGTTCCGGTAGACAAGGCACCGGTAGCTGGACACGTCGAAGCGCAATTCCTTCACGTCGCGCACCAGCAGCAGGGTGGGCTTGCCGCGCCCCCAGGCATAGCCCACCTCCAGATAGACATTGGGATTCGCCAATGACAGGTCCGCGATGACGACCTTCGCGGTGTCGATGCGGTCCCGGATGCGCTGGATGATGGGCCCGTCGAAGACGGCCTGGTCCACCCGCTCGCACAGGAGCCCCGCCGCCTTCACGGGGTTCAGGATGCCGTAGTGGTAGGTGTCCTCCAGCTCCTGTGCGAAGGGCATCGCCACGAAGGCATGGGGCTTCTCGTGGGAGTTCGCGCCCGCGGACGCCATGGGCGGTGCCTGGACGAAGCGGGACGTCCGCCGCACGCGGAAGCCCGTGGCCCCCATCAGCGGCTCCACGCCCGGCGTGAGCCCCAGCCCCAGCGCCATCGCCTTGCGCAGCCGCTCCACGCGCTTGGGGTTCAGCTCCACCACCGTGATGCGCTCCAGGTCGCGGGGACCACTGCCGCGCTGGAACGCGTCCACGAAGCCGCCCACCAGGGCCAGCACGGCCTCGTCCTCGTCCAGGCCGTAGTTGGGGCCGTGCACCGTGCACGCGAGGTGACGCACCTCTTGCCGGGGCTCCAGCAGCTGGAGCGCGCGCACGGAGAACTGGCGGATCTCGTGGTAGCCGAACTGCCGCAGCCGCACCGTGCCCAGGAAGAGCACCCACGGGGCGCCCAGGCTCCGGCGCGACTCGATGAAGCGGTGGTCCCCGGGGAGCAGGTTGAAGGCATCCATGGCCACGCCCGCCCCCTCCAGCCGGCGCGCCACCGCGCCGTCCGCCCCGTGGAAGCCCTGCGCGTACTTCAGCAGCACGGCATCCGCGGCCGTCTCGCCCACATCCCCCAGGTCCACCACGACGTCCAGCGTGTCTCCCATGGGCCCGGGACTGTAGGGCGTCCCGGTCCGCCCACGCCATCCCTGGCGCCCGTCCCGCCGCGTCAGGTGGGATGAACCCAGACGTGGCGAACGCCCGTCAATCCCTGCTCAATGACGCCTCCTGCCCGCCTGGCTCTCTTTCAGGCCGCCTCCGCGCTGCCTGTGAAGCGCTTCACAGTTTCCGCCCGGGCGGGCCGGTAGCATTTGCGAACCATGTCCCTGTTCGCGCGCCTGCAGGCCCTGCTGTCCGCCCACCCGTCCGCCCCGGCCCCGGAAGCCGGACAGACGCCCGCAGCCGCCGCGGCACCTTCGGCGGCGACCAGCGCCGCGGCGGAGACGGAAGGCGCTCCCGCGCCGCCGCCCGTCTGCACACGCTACCTGCCAGCGGGCCAGGTGGTGGTGCGCGAGGGCGACCCGGGACACTCGATGTTCGTGGTGCTGGAGGGCCGCGTCGCGGTGCTTCGCGGCGGCGACCACGGCGGCAACACGGAGGTCGGCCGCATGGGGGCCGGTGAGTTCTTCGGGGAGCTGGCGCTGCTCACCGGCACGCAGCGGACCGCCACCATCGTGACGGTGGAGGACGCCGTGCTGCTGGAGCTCACCCAGGCTGGCGTCCGGGAGCTGGGCAAGGATTACGGCGTGAAGGGGGAACAGATGCAGGTCGCGGCCCGGGAGCGCCTGCTCGCGGACGCGCTGCGCAGCAACCCGCTCATCGCCGCCCTGCCACCTGAAGTGCAGCATGAGTTGGGAGATGCCTTCGTCCCCTGCACCGTCCCCGCGGGAGAGACGCTGCTCACCCGGGGCCAGCCGGGTGACGCGCTCTACGTCCTCCTCCGGGGCCAGTGCGAGGTCTTCCACACGCACAGCGACGGCCGCCAGTCCGCCTATCCCAAGCTGGAGGAAGGCGCCCTGTTCGGGGAGATCTCCCTGCTGCGCAGCCGGCTGGCCACCGCCACCGTGCGCACCGTGACGCCCTGCACGCTGCTCAAGCTGGAGCGCGACGTGTTCAAGAAGGCCTTCCTGGGCCAGCCCGACCTGCGCGGCGCCCTGGTGCGCCTGGGCCTGGAGCGGCTCAAGCACACCATCGAAGTCATGGGCGAAACGAAGTAGTCCGCCGTCCCGCGCAATCCCAGACATGATGAAGCGCTGGGTTCTACCGCAATGCCTTTCGGGCACCGGTGGACCACAGCGCCCAGGCCATCAGCACGGGCTGGAAGAACAGCCGGACCAGGCGCTTCCGGTCCGTATCCAGGCCGAACGCGGAGAGGCGCTTGTCGTACTGATGCAGGTTGCCGGGGAAGACCGCCGCGAAGAAGGCCGCCAGTCCCAGCCCCAGGGGAATCCGGTGGCGCTTGTCGAAGAGCAGGGACAGCCCGAGGCCGATTTCGACCACGCCGGAGAGCAGGACGACGAGGTCCTTGTCCATGGGAACCCAGTCCGGCACCTGCGCCTGGAAGGGCCCTCGCGCGAAGGAGAGATGGCCTGTGCCGGCGCCGACCATGAACGAGCCCAGCACCCCACGCCCCACGTTCTGCAAAGGCGTTGTCCTGGCTTCCTGCAACACGGTCACCTCCGCTCCAGTTCAATTCCAATCGTTGGAAGGTGAGGTGGCGAAGTGAAGGATGCAATCCAGGGGTGAGCCCGCCTTCACGCTAGGGGGACGGGCAAGAGGGCACGAGCCCCCGCCGCGCGGCGTCCTCCAGGTCCGCGCGCACCTCATCACGGGCAGAGCGCATCCTGCCGTAGCAGGTCGTCGCTGCGTCAGCCGTGGAGCGTCTCCCCGGCCTCCAGCATCGCGACGAACTTCTCCAGCCGCCGAGTCCGCGTCTCCGGCTTCTTCGCGTCATGGAGCCGGAAGAGGATGGCGTAGCGGTTGGCGCTCTTGAGCGTGGCGAAGACCGCCTTCGCCTTCGGGTTCTTCTCCAGCGCGAGCGTCAGGTCCTCCGGCACCTCCATGGTCCTCTGCCCCGCGTACGCCGCCTCCCAGCGGCCATCCGCGCGCGCGGACTCCACCTCGCGCAGGCCCGCGGGCTTCATGCGCCCGGAGGCGACCAGGGCCTCCACCTTGCCGCAGTTGATCTTCGACCACTTGCTGCGCGGCTTGCGCGGCGTGAAGCGCTGGAGCCAGTACTCCGCGTCGAACGCGCCCTTCTGCCCGTCAATCCAGCCGTAGCAGAGCGCCACCTCCAGCGCCTGCGCATACGTCACGGACGGGATGCCGGACTCGAACTTGGCGAGCTTCACCCAGACGCCCGGCGCGTCGACGTGGTTCTTCTCCAGCCACTTCTCCCACGCCTTCTCGGACGCGAAGGGCACGACGGGGAGCTCCTGCTTCGCCTTCGCCTTCATGCGGTGCAACGCCTTTCCCTGTCCCGCGCCTCGCGCCGGGTTCCTGACAATCCCACTCTATCGGCGGAAGGCAGCCCGGACGGAAGCGGTTATGAAACACGCCATGGCTGAAACCACCCACGCTCCTCCGCCGAACGCCGTGCCGCCCTCGCTCGCCCGCGTGGCCTTCCACGCCGTGGCAGCCGGGCTCACCCCGCTCATCCCCGTGCCCTTCCTGGACGACTACGCCCTGCGTCAGGTGCGCGAGCAGTCCGTGCGAGACCAACTCAAGGAGCGGGGCCTGAAGGCGCCAGACAAGGCCGTGGCGGTGCTCGCCGGCTCATACGACGCGCGCAGTCTGGGCGGACGGCTGGTGTCCCATCTCAAGGCCGTGGCGCTCTTCCCCGTGCGCAAGGTGTTCCGCAAGGTCTTCTTCGTCCTCTGGGTGAAGGACTGCGTCGACCTGACGAGCGCATGCCTCCACCACGGATACCTGCTGCACCACGCGCTGGAGCGAGGCGACCTGGACGCGGCCTCACTCCAGACAGATGCGCCCAGCGAGGTGCAGGCCGCCATCATCGCAGCCTGCTCGGAGATGGACGCCCGGCCCGTCAACCAGGCGCTGCGCCGCATCTTCCGCAGCAGCCGGGTGCTGCTGGCCGAGGCCACGCGCGTCTTCCTGGATCCGAAGCGCGGCCCCCGCGTGCCCGACCCGAAGACCGAGAACGCGGAGGTGAGGTCGCTCACCGACCAGCTCCTCCAGGAACTGTGGGAGGAGCGTGGCTACTTCACCGCGCTGGAGGCTCACTACGACAAGCACCTGAAGCGCGACCGCATGCCCGAGGAGCCCCGGGCCGCGACGGGGACCTGATCACGGCGCGGGCGCGGCGGCGGTCTCCAGCGGCGCGCGGATGCGGGCGGAGAAGTCGTCCCGCCCCTGCGCGGCCAGCGCTCGCGCGTTGATGTGGTAGCGCTGGCGGACCTGCTCCAGCGGCGCGTCCGTGTCGATGATGCCCAGCTCGTACGCGAGCGCATCCGAGAATGCCGGCATCAGCGTGCGGTGGTCATACGGCACGTTCTTCGTGGCCACCTTCTCGAAGTGGCGCACCAGGTTGGTGGTGCAGTTGCTGGTGAGCGTGTCGTAGAACTCCGGCTGCGTGTGCAGCCCGTTCATCCGCTGCACCATGTCCATGAAGAACGCGGTGATGCGCTCCTTCGACGCGTTCACCGGATACACATAAACGTCGTCATGGCGGAAGTTGGAGCGCAGCTGCACCAGGTCCCGCTCGTCACCCACGACGTAGGTGATTTCAAAACGGCGGAACAGGCCGCCCAGCGCGGAGAAGGTCTCGCCCTGCTCGCGCCGCACCTCCACGGAGAACACCACGTGGCGGCCATCCTGGAAGCCGAAGCTCACCATCGTGTGCGCGGCGCCGTAGAAGCCGGAGAACGGCTCCACGATGAACGACGCGTCCGTGAGCGCGGCCGTGTCGTAGGTGGCCGTGTACCAGGCGGGGTCCCAGTCCGTGGTGCTGCGGTAGCGGAAGTCGCGCACGTCGTGCAGCGTCACCTGCGTCCCGGCCACCTCCGCCCACGGCGCCCGCACCAGGTCCGGCGCCCAATCCCGCGAGTTGGAGGGCTGGAACGTCCGCACCCACCCGTACACGGACAGACAACCCAACAGCATCACCGCCACGCTCCAGCGCCGCGAACGCCGCCGCCAGGCCGCCACCGCCAGGGCCACCAGGGCCACCGCGACGAGGCCCCGGGCCACGTGCGGTCCCTCCGTCCCCGTCCCCGTCAGGGCCAGGGCCAGCGAGGCCCAGACGCCCCCCACGAGGAGCACGAGCCCCGACACGGCGTTCTTCCAGATGCGCATGCGGCCGAGTATCCGCGCCCCACGTCGCTCGTGTCACGGACGCGTGTTGTGGGTGCAGCCCCGACGGGCGGCCGGGCGCGGATCCGCCCTCCCAGGAAGGACCGGGATTTGTCGCAACCGCCTACCTTGACCGCTTTTCCCCGGGTGTGCGACGAAAGGGGGTCCCCAGCTTCCAGGAGTCACACCCCATGAGCGACGAACGCGAAGACACGACCGTTTACAAGGTCGTCGTCAACCACGAAGAGCAGTACTCCATCTGGCCCGCGGACCGTGAGAACGCGCTGGGCTGGAAGGACGCAGGCAAGCAGGGCCTGAAGGCCGAGTGCCTGGAGTACATCAAGGAGGTCTGGACGGACATGCGTCCCCTGAGCCTCCGCAAGAAGATGGAAGAGGACGCGGCCCGCAACAAGAACTGAAGGCCGCGTGCGCTTTCCACCGCGCCCTCCCCGCTTCAACGGGGAGGGTGAGCCGGCCCCGTTAGAGGTCCGGCGGAGGCCTGACGCCCAGGTGGCAGGCGCGCAGGGCAAGCTGGGTGCGGTTCTCCGCGCCCAGCTTGCGGTAGAGCTGCGTGACGTGTGACTTCACGGTGCGCTCGGCGATTTGAAGGTGCGCGGCGATCTTCAGGTTGTCCGCCCCGCCCGCCACGTACTGCAGCACCTCGCGCTCGCGCTGCGTGAGCAGCAACAAGACGCTCGCCGTGGGTGAGGTCACCGGCGGATGCTCGAAGTCGTTGCGCAGCAGTTGCACCGGGAAGAGGCGCTCGCCCCGCACCAGCGACTGCACCGCGGAGGACACCGCGTTCACGCCCAGCCCCGCGCGGAAGAGATACCCGGAGGCCCCTTCGTCGAAGCACTGGGAGATGACCTCCGGCGTGCTCACTGCGGACAAGAGCAGCATGCGCACTTCCAGCCGGCGCTTGCGGGCCTCTCGCAGGAGGTTGAGCCCCTCCGTCACGGAGCATCCGATGGCGGCTTCGCCGTCGCTCTCCACGTCGAGGATGGCCACCTGAGGTGGATCCGTGCCGAGCCCGTCCAGGAAGCCGCGCACGTCGCGCGTCACCGAAGTGGAATGACCCTCACCCCGAAGCCCATCGGACAGGCCCTGCCAGGCCGCCCACGGTCCTTCGAGAATCGAAATACGAACTGCCGATTGATTCGCTGCCATGCGATGGCCCCCCAGCCGTCGTGGCGAATTGCTTTCAATGCTACCTGTCGACTTCAACCTGCCCCGGAGTCGGTGGAACCGCGGCGGAACTTCCGCCTGTGCTGAGCGTGCGAGAACCGCGCTTCAACTCCATCCGGGGGTCCTGTCACTGCTGCCCTGCGGACTGCGCCTGCGACTGCCGAACTGGCCCGTTCGGGCCAAACCTCCTTTTTCGTTTCAAGCAAATCCAGCCAACCGAGACCCTAACATCATCCAAGGCCTCATGCGAACGGACCCGCGCAGGACTGTCAATTGCGCACGGAACGCATGGAAATCCAGGGCCTCGTCCGTCAGGTCGTGATCGCTGTCGCCTCAGGGACACACGTTCCGCGTCCACATTCGGATGTTTTACTCGGTGTTTCGTCCAATGCCCGGGCAGGGACGCCCGCATGCGCGCGGATGGCGCGTCCTGGATGCCAAGGGCGTATGCTGTGCGTCCCACGCGCATGACTCCCTCCGCCCCCGCACCCCATGTCGACGTCGCCACGCCCGAGCGGGTGGCCCTGTCCCTGCCCGTGGCCGGCATCGGCTACCGCTGTCTCGCGTGGCTGGTGGACGCGAGCCTGCTGTTCTTCTTCTGGGTGGCGCTCTACTTCGTCATCACCCTGCTGGTGTCCGACGTGCTGGGGGCGTTCCAGGCGCTGTCGGGGCTCACGCAAACACTGCTCGCGGTGGGCCTCTTCGCCACGCAATGGATGTACTGGACGCTGGCGGAGGTCTTCTTCCATGGACAGACACCCGGCAAGCGCGTGATGCACATCCGGGTGGTGCGCGAGGATGGCTCACCGGTGGGCTTCTTCGAGAGCGCGGTGAGAAACCTGTGTCGCGTGGTGGACTTCCTGCCGGTGCTCTACGCCACCGGTTGCATCACCATGCTGCTGGACTCACGCCACCGCCGGTTGGGAGACATGCTCGCCGGCACCGTGCTGGTGCGTGAGGAGGCCATCGACCTGGACAAGTACACGCAGGCGCCCGCGGTGGACGCTCCGGCCGCTGACGCGGGCGTGCAGCGCCCCCTGAACGCGGAGGACGTGGAGCTGGTGCTGGCGTTCCTTGCGCGCGCGCCCGCCCTGGAGCCGGACGTGCGGCGGCGGCTGGGCACCAGGCTGGTGGACCGCGTGGGCGCATCCCTGACGGACGAGGAGCGCACGCGGGTGCTCCAGTCGCCGGAGGCCACGGAGGCCTTCCTGCGCACGCGCGCGAAGGCGGTCCACTGACATGGCCGCGCCCCTGCCCACGTTCGTCACGCGGCGCCGGCCGGACTGGGACGCGCTCCAGTCCCTGCTGACGCGCCAGCGCGCGGGCCGCTTGAGCCTGGCGGAGCTGCGCACGCTGGACACGCTGTACCGGCGCGCGGCCGCGGACCTGGCGCAGGCGCAGACGTTCTATCCGGGCACGGACGCGCACCGGTTCCTCAACCAGCTGTGCGCGCAGGCATATGGCGCCATCTACCAGCCGCCGCGCGAGCGCTGGGCCTCCACGCGCGACTTCTTCCGGCGGGACTTCCCCGCCACCCTGCGCCGCGAGGCGCGCTTCGTGGGCGTGAGCGCGGGCCTGCTGGTGCTGGGACTGCTGCTGGGCGCGCTGGTGGTGACGCTGGAGCCGCGCGGCGCGGAGCTGCTGGTGCCGGAGGGCGTGCGGCGCTACGTGGCGCAGGGGCGCATGTGGACGGATGATTTGTTGTCCGTGGCGCCGCCCAATGCCGTGGCCTCCGGCATCGCGACCAACAACCTCACCGTCACGCTGTTCGCGTTCGCGTCCGGCATCCTGCTGGGCGTGGGGCCCATCTTCACGCTCGTGAACAACGGCGTGCTCATTGGCGCGGTGGGAGCGCTGTGCTTCCGCGAGGGCATGATGACGGGCTTCCTGGACTTCATCGCCGCGCACGGGCCCGTGGAGCTGTCCATCATCGTCATCGCGGGCGGCGCGGGGCTGATGGTGGGCCAGGCGCTCATCGACCCCGGCGAGCTGCCGCGCGCGCAGGCGCTCCAGGCGCGCGGGCGTGAAGCCGTGAAGCTGGTGGTGGGCTGCGCGCCCTTCCTCGCCGGTATCGGCTTCGTGGAGGGCTTCATCTCCCCGGGCCACCTGTTCCCCACCTGGGCCAAGGTGGGGCTGGGCCTGTCGCTGGGAGTGCTCTTCTGGCTCTACCTGTTGCGCGCGGGCAGGACGGACGCGGGCGTGGCGCGCGTGGACGTGCCGGACGCCATGGCCTCCAGCCGCTTGCGCTGACGGTGCTTGAGGATGCGCTCGTAGGCGTCATTGACCTCGCGCATCTGCTCCGCGGAGCCGCCCCGGTCCGGGTGCCGCTCCAGGGCCAGCGCGTGGAAGCGCGCGCGAATCACGTCCGGCGTATCCAACGGCGACACGCCCAGCGTCTGGTACGGGCACTGCTCCTGGACGGCGGAGAGCCACTTGTCCAGCCGGTCCTTCACCTCCACGAAGCGCGCGTCCGCGTCCGCGGTGTCCTTCACCGGGTGCGTGCGCATCTTCGCGTCCGCGCGGAAGACCTCGCTGTAGGTGCTGGACACCCAGCGGTGGCACGAACCACACCGGTAGTACTTCACCCGGGTTCCGGGCTGGAGTGTCATCATCACGCCGCAGTGGGTGCACTCCACCGTGACGTTCTCCAGTGTCTGCCAGCTCGCGACCGCCGCACTCATGGTGACTTCGTCCTCCGTTCGCAACACGCCTGTAGCACCGGCAAACTCCCACAGCCGGCGATCCCGTCAAGAAAATGTCGCGAACGACCCGGGGGGTCCCCCCGGCGCGCTGCCGGGCTTCCCGGGATTCGGGTAGAACGAGGCCCATGCGACCGCTCCTCGCCGCCGCCCTGCTCCTGACCGCCGCCGCGCACGCCCAGGCCCCGTCGGCCCCCCCGGCCGCGGCGCCCAAGGC
>NZ_RAWQ01000023.1:0-68880 GCF_003668965.1 Corallococcus sp. AB030 | reverse complement strand
CGTCAGACGGGGTCGGGGATTGCGTCGCTTGCACCAGCGCAATCCCTTCCCTATAGGCCCCGTCATGCCGCCCGAAGCCGTCGAGCCCTCCGTGTCGTCCTCCCCCCCGGCCCGCGGCGCGAAGGGGGAGCTGCGCGCCCTGCTACGGCTGGCGATTCCCCTGTGCATCGCGCAGGCGGGCCAGTCCCTGATGAGCGTGACGGACACCTTCATCGTCGGCCGGGCCGGTACGTCCGCCCTGGCGGCGGTGGGCCTGAGCCACGCCCTCTTCTTCGCCGTCAGCAGCTTCGGTATGGGGCTGATGATGGGCGTGGACCCGCTGGTGTCCCAGGCCATTGGCGCCGGCCACCCGCGCCGCGCTCGGGACGTGCTCTGGCAGGGCGTGTGGTTGTCCGCCTTCGTGGGCGTGGTGCTGTGGGCGGTGCTCATCACCGTGCCGTCCGGCCTGCCATGGGTGGGCGTGGCCGAGGAGCAGATCGTCCAGGTGCGCGCCTTCCTGCACTTCCGCGCGCCCAGCCTGCCCCTGATGCTCATCTTCCTCACGGTGCGCGCGTACCTGCAGGCCATCGGGACGCCCCGGCCGCTGGTGGTGTCCGCCGTGCTGGCCAACATCATCAACGTGATGCTGGTGCCGCTGTTCGTCTTCGGCGGCGAGTCGTTGCCCGCGTGGGCCGGACCGCTCACCCACGTGCCGGCCATGGGCGCGGCGGGCGCGGCGCTGTCCACGCTCCTGTGCACGGCGCTGGAGGTGCTCATCGTCGCGCGGGCGGTGCAGGCCATCCCCGTGCCGGGCACGCCGTCACGCAGGCCGGTGAAGGCGGATCAGCTGCGGGCGTTCCGGGTGGGGCTGCCCATTGGCCTGCACATCGCGGCGGAGGTGGGCGTCTTCGCGCTGGCGGGCGTGCTGTCCGCGAAGCTGGGGCCGGAGAGCGTGGGCGCGCATCAAATCGCCATCTCCTTCGCCAGCCTCACCTTCACCATGGCGCTGGGCATCGGCAACGCGGGCAGCGTGCGGGTGGGCTGGGCCGTGGGCGCGCACGACACGCCGCAGGCCCGCAGGAGCGGGCTGATGGCCTTCGCCCTCGGCGCGGGGGTCATGTCGCTCGGCGGGCTCGTGTTCGCGCTCTTCCCCCGGAGCCTGGCGACGCTGGCCGGAGCTCCGCCGGAGGTGCTGCCGCTGCTGCTGCCCCTGCTGATGGTGAGCGCCATCTTCCAGGTCTTCGACGGCGTGCAGGGCGTGGGCGCGGGCGTGCTGCGCGGCGCGGGACAGACGCGCTTCACCTTCGTGGCCAACATCGTGGGCCACTACGCCGTGGGCCTGCCCCTGACCCTGCTCCTGGGCTTCCACCTGGGCATGGGCGTGCTGGGCATCTGGTGGGGCCTGTGCGCGGGCCTCATCACCGTGGCCGCCGCCGTGCTGTGGCGCTTCTGGCGCGTCAGCGCGGGCACCCTCCGGCCCCTGGAGGGCTGATGGGGGTTGTTGGGGTGTAAAATTCCAGTGCAGGGAAAAGTTCCAAGAATCTAGGAAACGGCCGCAACCTGGATCTGGAAGTCCCGACAATTGTCCCAGGAGCCTACATGTCCAACTACCGCATCCGTCCTGGCGACACCCTCTCTGGCCTGGCCGCTCGTTTCGGCACCTCCGTGCAGAAGCTGGCGCGCGACAACAACATCTCGAACCCGGACCTCATCTTCTCGGGTCGGACGCTGCGCATCGGCCACTCCAGCCGCGACAGCTTCGACGCGGGCGGTGGCCGTCAGGGCGTCCGGGGTGGGCGCGGCGTGGGCGGTGGGCAGGACGTGGGCGGCCCGATGGGCGTGGCCCCCACCGGCGGGACCGACAAGGGCCGCCGGCTGGCGGAGGCGGCGCGCGCGGCGGCCATGGGCATGGGCGGCTACAACAGCCAGGGCCTGTGCGCCACGGGCGTGAGCCGGGCCATCCGCAACTCGATGGGTATCGGCGTGTCGGGCAACGGCAACCAGATCGACAACAACCTGCCGCGCGACAAGTTCCGCCAGGTGGACATGTCCCTGGAAGACGCGCTGAAGATTCCGGGCCTCGTGCTCACGTGGGAGAGCACCTCCACGCGCCTGGGCAGCATCTACGGCCACACGGCGGTGACGCTGGGCGACGGCCACTCGTCCGCCAGCGACTTCATCGAGCGCAACACGACGAACAGCGGCCGCTCGGGCTTCAAGGTGTTCATGCCCATCGAGTAGCCCTCCGGCTCCTCACGATGGCGCATCACGAAAGCCTCCGGGTCCTTCCGACCGGAGGCTTTGTCGTGTCCCGAGTCCGGCATCCGCCGCGACTTCAGGCCGGCAGGTACTGGCGGATCATCCGTCGCCACACGGGCCAGTCGTGGGTGCCGCCGTCCCAGATGGACAGGTCGTTGCCGATGTCCTTCTGCCAGAGGACCTTGGAGAGGTTCTCGTTGGAGGGGCGGCAGAAGTCGTGCTCGCCCACGGCCAGGGTCATCTCCACGCGGCGCAGGGCGGACAGGCGCCCCAGGTCGTGCAGGTTGGGCAGCCACTGCGGCGCGGTGTGGAAGTACACCTGTTCGTCGTGGTGGCCGTCGAGGAAGTCCTCCGTCTCGAACTTGCCGCCCATGGAGATGAGGCGCTGGAAGACGTCCGGGTGGCGCAGGCCCACGTTGTACGTGTGGAAGCCGCCCAGGCTGCACCCGGCGAGCGTGAGGCGGCCCCCGGCGGCGCGGCCCTTCGCGAGCGGCACCACCTCATGCAGCAGGTAGTCCTCCCACTGGGCATGGCGGGCCACGCGCACGGCGGGGGCGACGTCCTTGTTGTACCAGGACTCCTCATCCACCGAGTCCACGCACACCACGACGTAGCGGCCCGCGGCGATGCCGTCCGCGATGGCGCTGATGAGGCCGAAGTCCTCGGCCTGGAAGAAGCGGCCCTTGCTCGTGGGCACCAGGATGACGGGTTCGCCCGAGTGCCCGTACAGCAGCACTTCCATGTCCCGGTTCAGCCGCGGGCTGTGCCAGCGGTGGTATTCGCGGTTCATGGCCGCCACCTTACCCGGCGCGTTCGCGGCGCGAATACGACCGCCGGGCGGACGCGCACCGGTCAGCCGCCAGTGAACACCTGCCGGGGTTGCTCCACACCTCGCCAAGGGGTGAGGAAGGCATCCGCCTCCTTCGCGATGAGCTCCAACGAAGCGGTCAGCTCATGGCCGTCATCCACCTCCACCAGCCGGACGTGGCGCTTGCCCTGGGCCCACTCGCGCGAATAGCGCACGTCGCAGGTGTCGTCCTGGCGGCCGTGGATGATGAGGGTGGGCACGCGCACATCGGGCCAGGGGCCGCGCTTCGTTTCCATGAGCTGGGCCTCCTCCATGACGCCGTGGTGCACGCGCGTGCGGCGCTTCTCCGCGTGGTCATCCGTCTCCAGGTAGCCCGTGCGCTTCCACTCGGCCCAGGCGTGGGGGCCCAGGCGGCGCTGGAGCTGCTCCACGAAGTGGAAGGCGGGGGCCAGCAGCACCAGTGCGCCCACGCGCGCGTCCTGCTCCGCGGTGCGCGCGGCGACGAGCCCGCCCATGCTGGAGCCGATGAGGACGGCGCGGTCATGGGGAGCGCCCAGCGCGTCCCGCACGGTGTCCAGCATGGTGTGCAGGCTCAGGTGCTCCAGCGACGGCACGCGCAGGTTGAGGCGCTCCAGGGCAATGCCCTGCTTCGCCCAGTGCGCGTCCAGCCAGACGCCCTTGGCGGAGAGGGGGCCGGAGGCGAAGCCGTGCAGGTAGAGCCAGCGGGGAGCAGGGGTGGGGGGCGGCGCGTTCATGGGCGCGCACTGTACCCGCGCTAGAAGCGCAGCACGGGTCCGGCGACGATGCTCTGGAGCGGTTTGGAGCACATGTCCACGCTGACGCCCGCGCTGGCGCTGGTGTCTTCCGCGGCCTTGGTGAACTTCACGTCGCAGAACTGGATGGCGGTGGCGATGGAGATGCCCCACCGGTCGGAGATCCAGCCGTCCAGGCCCACGCGGAAGGCCATGCTGGTGACGTCGAAGTCCTCGCGGCGCAGCTGGCCCAGGCTGTCCGGGGTGAAGGGCTGCGACCAGCTCTTGGCCAGGCGCGCGCCCACCCACGGCGTCACCGGCTTGTCGCCGAGGAAGCGCAGGCGGGCTTCCAGGCCCACGGCCGTGTAGTCCAACTGCACGCGGCTCAACTCGGAGGGGTTCTGGGCCTCGGCGAACTGCTGGCCCCAGGTCTGGGTGGTCTCGAAGACGACGCCCAGGGACAGGCCGGGCGGCGTCTCCACGGCGAGCCAGGCCTGGAGGGCGGGGCCCTTGGCGCGCCAGTCGCTGAAATGATCCAGGGTGATGCCCGCGCCCAGGGAGGCATAGCCGTGCCACCCGTCCGCGACCGCTGGCCCCGAGCACAGGACGCCCGCGAGGGCCAGCCACTTCCACTTCGTATCCATGCCGCCACTGTATGCCGGACCGGGGGCGAGGCTAGGCTTGCGGGCATGTCCGTATCTTTCGAGGTCGCGGCGGCCGAGGTCCGCGACGCGCTCACCGACGCGAGTCGGGGGCTGGTCGAGCGCGAGGCGATGGTGGAGTTGGTGGCGCTGTCGGCGGTGGCGGGCGAGCACCTGCTCGTGGTGGGACCGCCGGGCACCGCGAAGAGCGAAGCGGTGCGCAGGACGGCGCGCGGCCTGGGTGGTGCGTACTTCGAATACCTGCTGGGTCGCTTCACGGAGCCGTCTGAAATCTTCGGGCCGGTGGACCTGCGCAAGCTGCGCGAGGGGCTGGTGGAGACGGAGACGGCGGGCATGTTGCCGGAGGCGGAGGTGGCCTTCCTGGACGAGGTGTTCCTGGGCTCCACCGCCATCCTCAACACGCTGCTGGGGTTGCTGAACGAGCGCACCTTCCGGCGAGGCCACACGCGCATGCAGTGCCCGCTGCGGGTGTGCGTGGGCGCGTCCAACGCGCTGCCGGAGGACGACGCGCTGGCCGCGTTCGCGGACCGGTTCCTGGCGCGCATCTTCGTGGAGCCGGTGCCGGATCCGCGGTTGGAGGAGCTGCTGGAGGGAGGCGCGTCGCTGTGGGCGGACGCGGCGCCGCGAGTGGCGTCGCTCGCGTCCCTGGACGTGGTGGCGCAGGCGGCGAGGCGCGCGGACCTGGGGCCGGTGCGGCCGCATCTGGCGCAGGCGCTGCGGACGCTGCGGGCGGCGGGCATCGCGCTGTCGGACCGGCGCGCGGTGAAGGTGCAGCGGCTGGTGGCCGCCGCCGCGGCGCTGGCGGGGCGGACGACGCCGGGCGTGGCGGACCTGTGGCCGCTCGTCTACGCGGTGCCCACGAAGGAGGCACAGGCGCTGGCGCGCGATGTGCTGCGCGACGTGCTGTCCGCGTCGGAGAACCTGGCGCTGCCGGCCGCGGCGCTGGAGGCGAGCGCGGGGCCTCTGGCTCGGGCCCAGCGCATCGCACAGGCGGGGCAGGTGTTGCTGGAGTCGCGGCCCGTGGATGGGGACTTGGACGCGGTGGCCGCGTGGCGGCTCAAGCTGGAGGGCGTGGCGCGCGAGATGGACGCGGGCTTCGCGCCGGAGGCACTGCCGGAGACGCTGCGCGCGTTGCGTGGCGCGGTGGCGGCGGTGCTGGCGGAAGAAGCGAGCACTCGCGCGGCGTGACATACGTCATGCAGGCCAGCCCTCGAAGGCGTCCCACCCTTCGGGAGGCGCGTGGAACCCGAGGGCTTCCAAGCACTGACGGGACCGGTGCATCCAGTCCGTGCCTGAAATGCTATCGGAGGGAGTCTGGAACACGTTGTCCGCGAGTGCTCGTACCTGGGGCGCCGCGGCTCGGAATCGCTCCGCGTCGGGGCTTCCCTTGGCGTGCTCGCAGAATGCCGCGAGAGAGAGCAGCCGCGCATCCAAGGCCTCACGCAGCGTGGATGGAGACGCTTGCGTGGACCATTGTGCATACAGGCGAGGCGCAGCCAGTACGGTCAACAGGTTGAGAGCCTCCGCCACCAGGGCTGCCTCCTGCTCCCAAGAGGTTTCAGCCACAGAAAGGCCCCACCCGCGCGTTGAAGGGCAGCGTGTGAAACAGCAGGGCCTTCCCAGTCAGGGTTTCACCACTCATGCACGTGTAGACGGCCCAGCCCTTGATGGCGAGATTCTCCATGCCTTTGACGAAGCAATAGGGACACTTGCCTTCGCCGCAGCTTGAAACAAAGCATGCGGCACTCCCGCAGGGAACAGTCGCGGGCCACCCTCGTGCGGTGCAGCCCGGCGCTTTCGTCAAGGGAGGGTCCGCGGATGCGAGCTGGGATTGCGATGCGGTGAGCACGCAGAGTCCCATCAACAGGCGTTTCACGCGCGCACGACGGTTCAATGCGTTCCCCATGGCCCCAGTATGTCGCAGTCGGAGGCCTCGGGGCGGGCGGCCGTTACTCCGAGGCGGGTGACTCGACGTACTTCGCGAGCTTTTCCAGGGACATCCGCCAACCAAGCTCGTTATCCGCGGGCGGTACGCCGGGCGGAAGTCCTTCGTGCATGGCGATGAGGTCGGTGCCTCCGTCTTGCGCGTCGGTGAGCGTGAACGTGATGATCATCTCTCCTTGGAGCGCGGGGTCGGTGGTCTCGAACTCGGTGGTTTCGATGACCTGTTCGTCCGGCACGAGCTTCACGAAGCGGCCGTGATGCGTGTCCGTGTGCGCGGTCGTCTTGCCGGTCTCCGTGGGCGCGTCGTAGGTGAGCGAGATGCGGAATGCGCCGCCCTCGCGCGGTTCGAAGACGTGCACCTGACTCGTCATGCCGTCGGGCACCATCCATGTCGCGACCGCGCGGGCGTCAATCAGGGCGCTGTAGACGCGTGAGCGGGGGGCCTTCAGGTGGTGGTGGATCCGGGTCGTGCTCATGCTCGGGAGCATGGGCAGGCGCTCCGGCGCTGTACAGCTCGAGTCCCGTGGCCTGTCGCGTGTCGGTCCCTCTGTTGGCGCTGACGCCCGTTCGTTAGAGTGCCTGGGTGATCAACGGGCGTGGGATGCGCGGGAGCAGGGCGTCATGAGGCCGCCTCTGGAGCCGGTCGTCGCGGGACTTCCCGTGCGCTGGCGCCCCCGGGCCTTGCCGCTGGAGCCCGTGGCCGTGGCGGGCGTTGGTCCCGTGGCGCTCTCGCTGGGACACCGCGCTTCGCGGGCGGAGGACGCGACGCTCGCATCGTGGACCGGTGTCGCGGGACCGGACGTGCTCGTGCTGCTGGGGGCTGCTGCTTCGCTGCCCTGGATCGATGGTGCGGTGTACCTGGGCCGTGATCCGCTGGCGCCCGCGCTGCTGCTTCCCTGCGCGCTGGAGCCGGATGTGGCTCCTTCGCTGTTGGAGCGTGCGCTGCTCGCGGGGCTGGGCGATGCGCCGCTCGCGGTGCTGCCTGCGTCAGGGGTGCTCGTCTCCGTCGCGGCGGCCAAGCCTGTCGCGCGCGCCTCGTTGACCGCGTGGCTGTCCGCTGAGGCCGCTTCGTGACGACCGCGTTGCCTCCCGCGCTGCGCCCCTGGGCGACGCAGCTGTCCCTCTTTCCGGAGGACCTGGCGCGGCACCTGGGACCGCACGTGGCGCGGCTGTCGGCGGCGGTCGGAACGCTGCGTCCTCGCGGTGAGGCCGAGGGCGGTGAGCCTCAAGGCTATGACGGGCTCTCTCGACGAGGGCCTTTCGAACGGCTGCTCGTCAGTGAGTGGCTCTGGGCATTGGAGGCACCGGAAGAACTGGTGCGCCGCGCGGCGTTCGGCGAGTTGTCGTTCCTCAAGCCCTCGTTCCGTCAGCCGCAGGGGGCTCGGCGCACCGTGGTGCTGCTGGATGTGGGACCGGATCAACTGGGCATGCCTCGCATCGCGCACCTCGCGCTGCTGGTCGTGCTCGTGCGCCGCGCGGAGGCCGTGGGCGCGGCGTTCACCTGGGGCGCGCTCCAGACCGAGCCCGCTCACGCCACCCATACGGGCCTGGGCGGCACGTCGTTGCTTGCGTGGCTCGAAGCCCGCTCCACCGTGCCCGCGTCCTCGCAGCACCTGGCTGCATGGCGCGAAGCCCTGGACCTTTCACGCGCGCCCGAGGACGTGTGGCTCGTGGGCTCCTCGCGCCTGGGGCGTCTGGAGGACGCGGAGGGGATGTCCCGCGTGGAGGTCTCCGAACCAATGGAGCCCGGTGCGCACCGGCTCACCGTGGACGTGCGGCCCGCGGGCCGTGTTCCCCGTTCGGTGGTGCTGGAGCTTCCGCCTCCGGACGACTGTCTGCGGCTGTTGCGCAATCCCTTTGCTTCGCGGCAGGCGGCTTCCCCATTGCAGTCGCGCAAGAGCGACCAGCGGATCGCGAAGTTCTCCTTCTCCGGGGACGGTCGGCGCGTGCTGCTGTTCTCCGCGGATGGCGGCGTGGAGGCCATGGCCGTGCCGCATTCTCCGCGCGCCACCGTGCCCAAGCCCCGGCGCGTCCAGGTGCCTCCCAGGCAGCGCGTGGTCGCGGCGGGATGGCGCAATTCGGGTGGGTTGCTCGTGCTCGCGCGGAGCCAGGGGGCGTACGTGATGCACGGGAACGTGCGCACGCCAACCGGTTACCGGAAGGCGCGCTACCACGTGGCGGATGACTCCATTCGGCCGGATACCGTGCCGGAGGCGCTGCCGTTGGACCTCCTGAGCTGGCTGGATCCGCGTGGGCATGAACACCTGTGGTTGAAGGACGGCAAGGACCGGCTGTTCTCGCTGGCGCCACCCTCCGGTGCGGAGAACGTGGCGATCAAGGTGGTGGCGGAGGACGTCTCCGCGATGGCGTTGGTGAACATGCGTCCGGTCTGCGTGCTGCGGCCCCAGGGCCAGGGAGCAGGTCACGCGGTCATCTCACGGCTCAAGATGCTGGACGAGGAGCCGGAGCGCATCGTTCCGCTCAACGCGCGTGAGGGGGAGGCGCACTTCGGCTACTCGCCGTTTGGGGGGCATCCGGACGCGGGGCTGCTCGCGGTGTGTGACCAGGCACCGGATTGGCGGCTGTTCCAGCGCACGGATGTGTCGACCCTCTCCGTTCCCTGGGGGCACCGTGTGGTGGGCGTGGTGCAGCCGCCCGCGCCTTCGCTGCCCGGGCTGATTGCATTGGATCCGGATCAGCGCACCTTCCGCCTCTTCTCGCTCCAGCCGCCCCGGACGCTCGCGGTGGCCAGTGGCCCCGTGGTGCAGGCCGCGGTGAGCCACGGGCAGCCGGTGTTGGGATGGCTGCTCCCGTCGGGAGAGTTCGTGTTGTGGGACCTGATGGAGCAGGCTGTGTTGTACCGCTCCGTCCAGGAGGCCGCGGCGTGAGCCCCGCGTCGGAAGCCGTGCGTCCTCGCGCGCAGGTGCACCGGGGCACCGTGGTGGTGGCCGCGTGGTGGTTCCACTCCGGACTGCTGGGAGAGGCCGAGGCACGCCGCCGCGTGCTTGCAGCCTGGAGTCCCGGGGCCACGGTCTGGGCGCTGGCGGGAGGCCATCTGCTCAAGCTGGCGACACCGTGCAAGAGCGCGGTGGGGGCCGCACCCGGATTGCCGCTGGTGCTGGAGTCCGGAGTGCTCACCAGCGCGCCGCTGAGCCCGAAGGAGCGCGAGCGATTGGCGCCTCCGCCGGGAGCTGTCGTGCTGGTGCACGAGGGCATCGCACGGATGTACGGGCCCGGAGCGCTGCGCCAGGTGGATCCAGGGGCGTGGCTGGACGTCTCGGAATGGCGGCGTGTCCAGGTGAAGGGTCTGGGTGCGCCGCCTCCGCCCCTGAAGGTCGCGCTGGAACCGCTGCCTCCGCCTACGCGCGCGACGTTCGGACCGAAGGTGCCCGCGCTCGCGCCCGAAGCGGAGCGCATGCTGGCGCGCATGGCGGGGCGGGAGGTCCCGGTGGTGCGAGAGGGCTTCTTCGCGCGGCTGCGGCGGGCCTTCTCACGGAGGCCCGGCGACGCACTGCTGACCGTCCGTCGTGAAGGCTTGTTCTCACGGTTGCGCCGTGCCTTTCGCACGGAGACGCAAGGCACACCGGGCAACGCGTTGGCCCCGAGTCGCGCGGGATGGCTCGACCGTCTGCGGAGCGCCTTCTCCTCGAACGCGGGTCACACCTCCGCCATGGGCACTGGCGTACGGGTCGGTTGGTTCTCACGGCTGCTCGCTGGAATGCGCGGAGGTGACGCCGCAAAAGCCTCACAGGTCTCCAGCACCCACACACGTCCCGCAGAACCCGAAGGCCCGGGCGCACTCGAGCAGTTCAAGGAGTGGATGCTCCGGAACACGCCCCTGGGGCAGCTCGTGGGACGGCGCAAGGGAGACTACCTGCGCCACCTCTTCGAACTCTTCGAGCAGGGCAACCTCGACGAAGCCCTGCGCCACGCCATCCCCTTGGGCAAGGACCCGGACGCACGCGCGAAGCTCGCGCTCGGTGTTCCCGGCCCGCGCGAAGAGCTGCGCATCCAACCCCGCGGCCGGAATGGTGCCGCGCAGTCGTTCGGCGGAGGCCCCGCAGTGTTCGAGGCGCTGCGCGAGCGCTACCGCGAGACCTTCCGCCGCCTGGAGCGCGAAGGCCGCATCGACGAGGCCGCCTTCGTCCTCGCCGAGCTGCTGGAGGCGGCCGAGGAGGCCGTGTCCTTCCTGGAGCGCCACGGCCGCTTCCAACTCGCGGCGGAGCTCGCCGAGGGACGCAACCTTCCGCCGGGCCTCGTGGTGCGCCATTGGTTCCTGGCGAAGGACGTGGAGCGCGCGGTGGCCATCGCACGGCGCTCGGGCGTGTTCGCGGACGCAGTGCTGCGCCTGGAGAAGACCCATCCCGCCGAAGCACAGGCCCTGCGCATGCTGTGGGCGGAGTCGCTCGCGGAGGCCGGAGACTGGTCGCGCGCGGTGGATGCCGTGTGGCCTGTGTCGTCCGCGCGCCACATCGCACGCTCCTGGGTGGAGCGGGGCATCCAGGCCGGCGGCCCGGGCAGCGCGAAGCTCCTGGCGCGCCTGGCGCTCGAGTTCCCGGATGGCTTCGGCGCCGCGCGCGACGACATCCAGATACTGCTCTCGGATGAAACCCCGGCACGCGCTCCCGAACGCCTGGCCTTCGCCACGGAGTTGCTGCGCGCGGACGCCTCCGATGCCCGGAGCGCGCTCCTTGTCCCCACCGTGCGCTCGCTGATGCGCGACGAGGTGGTGGAAGAGCTCCCCTCCAACGCCAGTCTCCTCCAGCAACTGCACGCGCTGAAGGATCCCGCGTTGGCCGCGCTGCGCACGGACCTGCCAACGCCGCGTGCCTCGCAACGGAGCCCCTGGTCCGAAACGCACGACCTGCCGCACGTGCGCGTGTGGCTGGACCGGAGCCACGCGGGCGCCCACGCCGTGCATGACGCCGTGGTGCTGCCGGGCCGGCGCGTGCTGCTCGCGCTGGGGGAAGCCGGAGCGCGGCTGGTGGGCCCGGATGGACGAACGCTCGCGAGCTTCGACGTGCCGACGTTCTCCCTGGTCCTGTCCGCGCAGGGAAACCGCGCCCTCGCGCTGGCTCGCCGCGGTGACCTGTGGCGCGTGTCCCGGCTGGACCTGGTGGAGCGCCGGGCCACGCGCTGGTGCGACCTGGAGCTGGATGCGTGGGCCCCCACCTACGACGGGGAGCGGTGGTTCACCGCCATGCGCGACACCGTGAGCATGGTGGACACGCTCGCCGCCGAGCCGCGCTCCCTGTGGCGCGTGCCGGAGGTGGGAGGCGTCGTGCTCGAGATGGCCGTGGACGCGAAGCACCTGTCCTTCCTCGTGCTGCACCTCACCCCGGGCCAGGACTTCGAACGGCTGGAGCGCTGGACCTATGAGCTGGAGGACGGCCCCGTCCTGCGCGGGCGCGCGGACATGAAGGACCTGCGGGAGACACTGGACGCCCTCGCGCTCACGCCCGATGGCGAGGCGATGGGCGTGCTCATCGCGCCCACCGAAGACGAGGAGCCCGGACCCTGGCCCTACTACGTGGCGCCCATCGTCGCGCGGCGCTTCCACCGCCCGTCCCGGCAGGACGGGGAGCGCATGGGCGTGGTGCTCACTCCCTCCTGGAGCGTGACGCGCTTCCAGAAGGGCGAGCTGCACACGGCCGTCCTGCGCACCGTCGCCGACCACCCCCGCGTGACGGTGGAGTTCTCCGGCACCCCGCCCCAGGTCGTGCGCCTCATGGAGGACTGGTGCGTCGTCCACGACCTGCTCGGCCGAGTGGTGTGGCTGGACCTGCACTCCGGCGAGGTCCACCGCGTGCCGGTGGTGTGAACCTCGACGTCAGGCCCAGCGCATGTGGCTGGGCACGATGACGATGGTCGCCGTCAGCGCGCAGGCCGCGTCGTCCACCACCAGCACCACGCGCACGCCCTCCACCGTCACCAGCAGCGAGGGCTGCTCGCTGTGCAGTGCCATCAACCACGACGACGCCAGGGGCAGCTCCGAGGCCGCCAGCTCCGAGGCACGCAAGAGGTGCACGCGCACCGCGTGACGGACCGGGGCGGGCAGGGCGTGCAGCGCGTAGAGCGACTCGTCCGTCAGCCGCAGCGCGTACGGCACGCGCGGGGGTTCCTTCGGACGCCCGGGCAGCTCGCGCAGGCGCTCTGCCAGTGCCTGCACCAGCGCCTCCGGCTGCTGCGGCTTGTGCAGGAAGCCCACCACCCCGTGCAGCGGCACGTCCGGAGCACCTCTCGCCGAGGACATCAGCATCACCGTCAGGTGCCGCAGCCGCGCGTCCGTGCGCAATTGGCCGTACAGCTCCCATCCATCCAACCGGGGCAACACCAGGTCCAGGAGGATGAGGTCCGGGTGCTGCGCGCGCGGGCGATGACGCAGCCAGTCCAGCGCCTCCGCGCCGTCCGCCACGGACGACACCACGAAGCCCGCTTCACGCGCAGCGCGGCCCACACCCTCGCGCCATGTCCGATCGTCCTCGACGAGCAACAGATGGTGGACGCCGAGGGCCATCCCTCCATTTGACTCGCTTTTCCTTGGTTTCTTGAAGTGAACCCAGGGTCTAGTGGGCTCCCCAGCGTCACCTGTCTGACAGTGTGCCCCGACGACTGTTCCCCCCAGACGCCCGCCGTCTGACCGCTCGCATCACCGTGCCACTGTCATCTTGCAGTTGAGCTGTAGATGCGCACCCTTCGCGGCGCTCATGGCCTACCGCTGCCAGCTGGAACCCCCGGTGGTGCGCACGCTCACGGCGTGTACGCCCGCGGTGCGTGAGCGGCTTCAGTCGGAGCTGGGGGCACTCGCCAGCCGGATGCCGTGTCTGCCGGTGACTCCGTCGGGGCGGGAGGGGGCGACGGTGCTCGCCTGCGGCTTCCAGGTCCGCTACCGCGTGGAGCCGGGCGCGGGGCTCCTGCGGTTGACCGCCCTGTGGCCGCTGGGCCTGGTCCGTTCGCCTTCCTCCTGACACGTCGCCAGACGGTCCTTGTCGCATGAGAAGCGGGGGCCTAAGTCGGAGGTGAGCTCCTCTTCTCCCGGATGCACCCCAGGCCCCTTCGCCCGCGAGCCTCGCACCGTGTCCCTGACCCTGGCCGACTTCCTCTTCCAGTCCCGTGACGTCCTGCAGGACGCGTGGCTTCACGAAGCCCCGGGCTCTGGTGACACCTTCACGCACGGGCTGTCCGCGGTGGCGGCCCGGATGTCGAACCCGGACGCGCGCGTCTCCGACTCACTGGCGCGCGAGCTGTCGCTGCTGGTGCAGGGCTCCAACGGGCACCCCACGACGACCAACTTCCGGCGCCTGCGCGACACGGTGCTGCGGCTGTGGCGCGAGCGGGACGGCGGGGGCCAGGGTGACGAGGAACAGGTGGAGCGCTTCCACGACGCCGTGGACGCGGTGGAGGCCGCGGCGCTGGAGGCCCATGTCCAGGCGCGGATGCTCGCGTCGCGCGAGGCAGCGGAAGCGGCGCGCGAGCAGGGCGCCCCGGACGCGTCCGGCCCCCGGCGTTGGGAGGACATCTTCACGCACCTGGGCGTGGGCGTGGCGGTGATGGCCGCGGAGGACAGCACCTTCGTCGCGGCGAACCCTGCGCTCGCGCGCATGCACGGGCAACCCGCGGAAGCGCTCAAGGGCCTGCGGCTGGAGGACCTGGTCGCGCCTGAGTCGCGCGGCGCGCTGCCCCGGCACATGGCCGCCGCCAGCTCCAAGCCGTTCCACGAATACGAAGCGCTGCACCTGCGCCGCGACGGCAGCCGCTTCCCCGCGTTCGTGCACGTGACGTCCTTGAGGGACGCCACGGGCCGCCGCGTGGGCCGCGCCGCCACGGTGCTGGACATCACCCAGCGCCGTCAGGCGGAGACGGAGCGGCAGCGCCTGCTGGCCACCATCGAGGCGGAGCGCGCGCGGCTGGCGGCGGTGTTGGATCAGCTCCCCGCGGGCGTGCTCATCGCGGAGGCGCCCAGCGGCCGGCTGCTGTTGGGCAACCGCGCGCTGGAGTCGCTGCTGGGGCATCCGTTCCGGCCCTCGGCCAGCCTGGCGGACTACGAGTCGTCGCATCAGATGTTCACCGCGGACAACCAGCCGCTGGCGGACGACGCGTGGCCCATGGCCCGCGCGCTGCGCACCGGTGAGACGCGCCAGGCGGAGCCGCTCCAGGTGCGCCGGCCGGACGGCACCACCGCGCACCTGCTGGGCTCCAGCGCGCCCGTGCGCGACCGGGACGACCACATCGTCGCGGGCGTCGTCACGCTGGTGGACGTCACCGAGCGCCGCCGCGCGGAAGAAGCGGCGCGGGAGGCGGCGCAGTTCGGCGAGCGGCTCATCGCCATCGTCAGCCACGACCTGCGAAACCCCCTCAACGCCATCCAGCTGTCCGTCACCAAGCTGATGCACGGAGACGCGCTCCAGGAGCGGGACCGCAAGGCGGTGTCCCGCATCGCGCGCTCCGGTGAGCGCATGGCGCGGATGATTTCGGAGCTGCTCGACTTCACCCGCAGCCGGCTGGGCGGCGGCATCCCGATTGAGCGCGTGCCCGGCGACGTGCGCGCGGTGTTGCGCCAGGCGGTGGAGGAGCTGGAGGCGGCGTGGCCGGAGCGCTCGCTGACGTTGAGCGTGGGCCCGGGCCGCTACGACGGCGCCTGGGACGCGGGCAGGCTGCTGCAGGTGGTGAGCAACCTGGGCGGGAACGCGCTCCAGTACAGCCCGCCGGATTCACCCGTGCGCTTCACGCTGTCGGACGCGGACGCGCACGTGGTGCTGGAGGTGCAGAACGGCGGAGACCCCATTCCGCCGGACATGCTGCCGCGTCTGTTCGACCCCTTCCGGCGCGGCGCGGGAAGCAACACGCACGGCGGCCTGGGGCTGGGGCTCTACATCGTCGAACAGGTGGTGAAGGGCCACGGAGGCCGCATCGAGGTGCGCTCGCGCGCGTCGGAAGGCACCGTCTTCCGCGTGCTCCTGCCGCGTGAACAGGCGCAGCCCGTGACGCCGCCGGCTCAGTAGGCGGCGGCTAACTGCGACTGCGTGGAGGAGCGGAACGGCTCCAGCGCGCGCATCAGGTCGTCCAGGTCCAACGGCTTGGGGATGGACGCCCGGATGCCCTGCGGCACGGGGCGGGTGGCGCCCGCGCCCGACACGACGATGACGGGCAGGTTCGCGAGGCGCGGCTCCTTCTGCACGCGCTCCATCAGCTCCCAGCCGCTCATCACCGGCATCATCAAATCCAGAAGCATCACGTCCGGCGTGGGGCCGCGCCTCAGGCGCTCCCAGGCGTGCAGGCCGTTGCCGGCGACCTCCACGGCGAACCCTTCCAGCGTGAGGAACTCCTCCAGCATCTCACGGCTGTCGACATGGTCTTCCACGAGGAGGATGAGGCTTCGCATGGCTTCCGGGAGCCTCCCCCCGTCCGGCCCCGTCCGAAAGACCCCGTGTCCAGGGAACGTCCAGCCCTGGACGATAGGCCATGGGCATTGTGAGGCCCGCGCCACTCGGGGTGCCTTGGAGGGCAGGCGGCCGAGGCCATCCCCGCGAAAAGCGGATGGGGCCTCCCCCTTCCAGGCGCCAGGAGCGCGGAAGGCGAAGGCCCCACCGGGGACCTCGGGCTACAGGTCTGTTCAGCCCTGGTACTGGTGCACGGACATGATGGGGTAGTTCATGGACGTGAGGCTGATGCGCTGCGAGCCGTCCGAGTTCACGTTGTTGGAGCCGATGAACTGGGGCTTGCCGTCCTTCCAGCCCGCGAACATCACCACGTGCTGGCCGTCGCCCACCTTCATGGAGACGACGTCGCCGGGCTTCGCGTCCTTCAGGTCCACGCGCTTGAAGTTCGGGTCGCGGTCCAGGTTCCCCTGGAGCGTCATCACGGACGCGCTGTGCTGGCTGTCCTTGATCTGCCCGGCCTGCTCCAGGCACGCGGAGACGAAGTTGGCGCAGTTGACGTTGTTGGGGACCCAGTCCTCCATGTCCGCGCCCACGCCGGTCTGCTCAAGCTTCAGCGAGCCGGCGTTCTTGCCCATGTGCGACATCGCGATGTCGAAGGGGCTGCCACCGGGGCCACGCGTGCCCGGGCCCGCGCCGCCCGGAGGCGCCGTCACGTTGCCCGCGCCGCTGGAGCCGCCGGAACCGCCGCCGCGCACGCCCTGACCCTGGGTGCCGGGCTCGAAGCTGTCGCGCGAGCCGGGGATGTTCAGCGTCTTGCCCGCGTAGATGAGGTCCTTGTTCTGGATGTCCGGGTTGGCCTTCATCAGCGAGTCCACGGACGTGCCGTAGCGCTTCGCCAGACCCGACAGGGTGTCGCCAGACTGGATGCGGTAGCTCATGGGGGGGGGCTCCTATGGGAGCAGTGACCCGGAGGTGGTCACCGGCTGCGATTGTTTCCATTCTCGCCATTCAAGAACCGGTGTTGCGTCCCCCACCTGCTTTTCACTCCTGGCGCACATGTGGGCGAATTGGCGTACCTGGAGCGGAATCCGACCCTGGAAAGGGCGCGCATCCGCGACACGGCCCCCCGGTGGGCCGCCCGGGGAGGCCGTGTCGCGGTGCGCAATTTCCGGGGATTTAGTGGCTCTGGGCGTCGTGCTTCTGGCGAGCGATGCGGCGGCTGAGGGCGTCCTGCTTCGCGTCGATGCGGGCGCGCTCGGCGGCGTCCAGGTGGCCGTCGTCCCGGCGGTCGCGGCGGATTTCACGCTGGAGGGAGCGGTGCTGGCGCTCCAGGCGCACGGCCTCGCGGCCCGTGAGCTCGCCGCTCTTCACGCCTTCGTTGATGCGCTGCTGCTGGTTCACCTGGCGCCGGTCGGCCTCCGCGGCCACGGCCGGCAGCGCCACCGTCAGGCCCAGCACCGCCGCGAGCATCCCCAGTCCGTTGCGCTTCATGGTGTGTCCTCCTCGATGCGCGCGGGCGTCGGTGCCAGCGCTTCGTCCTTGGAGGGTTGAACCCGGGATTCGCGCGGTGGTTGCGGGCGGCGCTCTTGACCGGGTGCGTCCAGGTGGGTGGCCCTTATGAAAGGGGAAACAATCCGAGGGGATGGGGACGTGCTGCACCCTTGAACGGGTGGGAGGGCCCGCGCATGGTGGTGGGGTGACGACCATTGCTCATCCCGACTTCACGGCGGCGCGGTTCACCAGCTACCCGGACGCGCGCTTCACCCCGGCTCCGGCGGACGGCGTGCTGCCGGAGGGCTTCTTCACCACGACGAACCTGCCCACGTACGTGAGGGTGGACGGGCGGTGGCGGATGCCGCGCGAGCCGCGCATGGACGGCGCGCTGGTGCGGGACGCGGCCGGCGAGCTCTGGGTGCGCGAGGGCCGCCGGGTGCGCGCGGGCGAGCAGGTGGTGGTGGGGAAGGCGGAGGACGGCAGCGAGGGCGTCTACGTGAACATGGCCTACCTGATGGAGGAGGGGGAGGGCGAGTTCAAGTTCATGACGAGCGAGGTGTCGCGCGAGAAGCCCATCGACTACGGGCACATGGCGCGGGTGCTGGTGGAGGAGCGCGAGCGCGGGGGCTATCCCATCTGGGTGACGGGGCCGGCGCTGGTGCACTCGCGGGCGCGCGCGGACATGACGTGGTTCGTGGAGAACGGCTTCGTGGGGGCGCTGCTCGCGGGCAACGCGGTGGCGGTGCACGACATCGAGGCGTCCATCTACGGCACGACGCTGGGGATGAGCGGCGCGGGCGAGGCGACGTCGGGCGGGCACGGGCTGCACATGCGCGCCATCAACCGGGTGCGGCAGGCGGGCTCCATCGCGAAGGCGGTGGAGGCGGGCGTCATCACCAACGGCATCATGCACGCGTGCGTGAAGCACGGAGTGCCGTTCGTGCTGACGGGGTCCATCCGGGATGACGGGCCGTTGCCGGACGTGGTGACGGACAACCTGGCGGCGCAGGACGCGATGCGCAGGCACGCGGTGAAGGCGACGATGGCGGTGCTCGTGGCCACGGCGCTGCACGCCATCGCGACGGGGAACATGTTGCCCGCGTTCGTGACGGAGAAGGACGGCAGCCTGCGGGAGCTGCCCACCATCTGCGTGGATTCGTCCGAGTTCGTGGTGAGCAAGCTGAAGGACCGGGGCACGCACCAGGCCTTCGGCGTGGTGACGAACGCGCAGGACTTCATGCACATCCTGCGGCTGTACGTGGAGCGCGAGCTGGCCGCGCGAGGCACGGCGCCGAAGCCGGCCTGAAGCCTCAGCGCTGACTGAGGGCCGGAGCCGAGACGGCCTTCCAGGCCGCGCTCGACAGTCCGCCCTCGGTGCCGAAGAGGGCGGAGTCACCGTCAGGGAGCACCGCGTAGACGCGCGGATCCGCCAGCTTCGGCAGGGCCCGCGTCTCCCCCGTGGCCGCGTCGAAGTACGACGCGCCGAGCAGCGTGCCCACCAGCGCCCCGCCGGGCACGAGCGCGGCGGAGACGATGGCGGAGGAGGGCAGGCCGGGAGCAGCGCGCACGCGAGTCCACTTCGCGCCGTCGAAGTAGCTGAAGCCGTCCTGGCAGGTGCCCGCGATGGCGCGTCCTTGCGCGTCGGTGGACAGCGCGGTGATCCAGTTGTCGGTGAGGTCGCGGCCGTCGTGGAAGCGCTGCCACTTCGCGCCGTCCCAGCGCAGCAGGCCCCGGTCCTCGCTGCCCATCCACAGGAAGCGGCCCGAGGCTTCACCGACGGAAGGGTGCTTGCTCCACTCCTTCGGCAGCGGCAGCCGTTTCACGAGCGACAGGGGAGACGTCCCGGGAGTGACCAGGGACATGCCCCGGCCGTCCACCAGCGCGACGCCGTCATCCATCTGGGACACGTTGAGGACGGACAGCTTCCCCAGGGCCACGGGGTTGCGAGACCCGTAGGCAATCTGCGTCCACGTCTTCCCGTCATGGAAGCCCAGGCCATACGTGGTGGCGACGTAGAGGTTCGGTCCGTCGCTGGTGATGCCCAGCACCTGGTCGCTGGGAAGCGAAGGCGTGCGGACGGTCTGCCACTTGCCGTCATCACGCTGCCAGCAAGCGCCCCGGTCGAACGTGCCCACCACCAGCCGCCCCTGATGCCGGGCGAGCGCGGTGATGTGATTGCCGCAGAGCTGCCCGGTGGGCGTCACGCGGCTCCATCCCTTCTTCCCCTGGAGGAACACACCGGAGGTCCGCGTGCCCGCCCAGCCATCGCGCAACACGGTGGCGCCCTTGGGAACGCTCACGGCCTGAAGTGGCACTGACTCCGTCTCCCACGCGTGCACCTCGCCGTGGCTGCCCACGATGCGCACGCCCTGCTCCGTCACGGTGAATGACAGCGGCCCGGTGGGCACGTCGCGCAGTGCGGAGAGCCGGCCACTGGCGCTGATGGAGAACGCGCCCTCGGTGGTGCCCACGTCCACGCCGTCACGTGTGTCCGAGATGAAGCGCACCGGGCCCGGCAGGGACCACGCGCGCTGGGTGCCCAGTTCGAACAGCCGCCCCTCCGCCGTGCCCGCGAAGCGCGGAGAGAACGCCGTGTACGTCGCACCTGGAGTCAGCACCGAGGCCAGTGACTCCAGGCGGTTCACGTAGTCCGGAGTGCTCGCGTCCTCGGCGGGAGGCAGCGCCTGCCAGCGCACGTCCAGCACGGGCGTCACCTGGAAGCGGGCGTCCAGGGACACCAGCCCTTCATCCGTGGCGACGAAGAGCCGGTCGCCCGTGGACTCCAGCGCGCGGCAGTAGTGGCTGGGAAGCCCGTCCTCCACCGTGAGCACGCGCACCGGACGGCCCGCGGGCGTGAACAGCTCCAGGCCGCCTTCGGTGCACGCGACGACGTGGCCGCCGAAGGGCTCCAGGTCGTGCACGGTCTCGGTGTTGGTGACGGTGGCGGCCAGGGTCAGCGCGGTGAGGGTGGAGAGCATCATGCTCCACCCCTATTGCGAACCCCGGGCCAGCCCGGTCTGTGTCCCCGGAGCCGCACCCGCGGCCCCAGGCCAGCGGGTCTGTTGCCCCTGTCGCCCTTTCACGAACTATCGTCGCGAGGGGGGATTGGGGCCGGGCCTCCGTTGGAGTCCACGACATGCTGCGTTCTGGTTCGTCCCTGGCGATGGCGCTCGCGCTCGCCATCCTCTGTGCTTGCGCACCGTCCGACCCGTGCGATGTCGTCTACTGCGGTCCGGGCCGGTGCGATGCGTCCTCCGGACAGGCCGTGTGCGACTGCCCCCAGGGCTACGTCCAGGCGGACATGTCCTGCAAGCGGAACGTGCGCAAGGGGGATGACCATGGGGACTCCATCGAGGCCGCGACCCCCTTGGAGTTCATGGACGCCGACCAATCGATGCACGCGAACCTGGACATCGTGGACGACGTGGACCTGTTCTCGTTCCGCATCAAGACCGGCCGCATCTACCGATTCAGCTGCCGTCGCTACCTGGATGAAGGTTACGAAGGCTACGAGCCGACCTGCTTGGTTGAGCTCCTCGGCGCGGACGGGCTCAAGTTGCCGGGCTCGGTGGGCTCAGGGGGGCCTGCGTACTACCAGGCGGCCGTGCTCGCCACGCAGGATGGCACCGTGTACGCCCGCGTGAAGGGCTTCTCCGCCTCCCCCTCCACTTTCGACACCCGCTACGAATACTCGCTGGTGGACCGGGGGCCGGACGACTTCGGGAACACCCTCGCGGAAGCCACCCGTCGGCCCGTTGGCACCAACGTCTCGGGGCACATCGAACCCTACGGCGATGTCGACGTCGTCGCGCTGGACGTCGTCGCGGGCCGCACCTACCGGTTGGTTTGCGGAGGCGTCGGCAACAACAACTGTGGCATGCGAGTGCGCGACCCCGGGGGCGAGGTGCTGTACCAGGCGGCGATGGTCGAAACAAAGCCGAAGAGCGACACGTTCGACCTCCAGGTGATGCAGGAAGGCCGTCATACGGTCGAGCTGTTCTTCACCACGGGGCTCCTCTTCTCCTACGGCGTGGGTGACTACACCTTCTCTGCCACCGACCTGGAACCTTGAGCGCCCGCCACGCTGCCCGCGGCTAGCGCGCGCTGCCCGCCGGGACCCCAAGACGCTGCTCATAGGCATCCAGCGTCCGCTGCCAGGCGGGCCGTGCCTCACAGCGCTCGCGATAGGCGGAGACCCGGGGGAAGCCTTCGAGCACGCCCGCGTTGCGCACCTCGCGCAGCACCGTGGTCATCAGGATGTCCGCCACGGTGAACGCCTCGCCGGTGAGATACGGACGCTCCCGGAGCCAGTCCTCGAGCGTGGTCAGGTGGAGCTCGGCGTACTTCACCAACCCGGGACGCCGCTGCGCGCCGGTGGGGTCGGCGTCGCCGAGCAGGTCCACCATGATGAGCTGGGCCATCGGCAGCTCCACGGTGGTGAGCGCGGCGAAGCACCAGCGCATCACCTGGGCGCGGCCCTGGAAATCCGTGGGCATCAACTGGCCCGTCTTCTCCGCCAGGTACAGCAGGATGGCGCCCGTCTCGGTGAGCACGAAGCCGTCGTCGTCGAGCACCGGCACCTGGCAGAAGGGGTTCAGCTGCTGGTACTCCTCCCTCCGGGTTTCCCCAGCGGGATGATCCACGCCGTGCACCCGGTAGGGCACGCCCAGCTCCTCGAGCATCCACAGGACGCGCAAATCGCGCGTGAGTCCTACGACCTTCGAATGGACGCGGCCAAAGCCATACAGGGTGATCATCGCGGCATTGTTGATGCCGCGTCCGCCGCTGTCGAGGCGCTTGTTCGCACCAGCGGTTGGCGACGCGCTGCGAGAAGCGCGCCGCCACCGCCTGCCTCTGGCTAGAACGACTCTTCCGACAGGTCCATCAGGTCCAGGTTGCCGTTCTCCACCATGCGCGCGGCGTGCGCGATGCCGGGCAGCACCTCATGGCAGTACCAGCGGGCGCTGGCCACCTTGCCGCCGTAGAACGCCTTGTCACCGGGGTTGGTCTTCATCCGCTCCAGCGACACGGCCGCGTGGCGCACCAGCAGCCAGCCGATGATGACCTCCGCCACGGCGAACAGCACGCGGTTGCCCTGGAAGCCCACGTGGTAGACGGACTCGCCCAGCTTGCCCATCAGCGTGCCGAGCATCGTCTGCAGGTGGCCCACCGCCTCGCCCAGCGCGGCGCGCTCGGTCTTCAGCTCCGGACCGCCCTCGTCGCCATCCGCCGTCGCGCGGACACGCTCCAAGAGCCCCATCAGCGTCGCGCCGCCGTCGCGCGCCACCTTGCGCATCAGCAGGTCCAGCGCCTGGATGTGCGTGGTGCCCTCGTAGAGCGAGTCGATCTTCTGGTCCCGGATGTACTGCTCCACCGGGTAGTCCGTGAGGAAGCCCGAACCGCCGTGCACCTGGAGCGACAGGGACAAGAGCTCGTACGCCTTCTCCGAGCCGTATCCCTTCACCAGCGGCAGCAGCATGTCGTTGAGCACGTCCGCCTCGCCCGCCGCGGTGGAGCGGTGGCCTCCCTGGATCTCCACCTGGTCCTGCACGGACGCGGTGAACAGGGCCAGCGCGCGCAGACCTTCCGCGTGCGCCTTCTGCGCCATCAGCATGCGGCGCACGTCCGGGTGCTGGAGGATGTTCACGCGCGGCGCCGTCTTGTCGCGCGCCTTCCCCAGGTCGCTGCCCTGCACGCGGTCCTTCGCGAACGACAGCGCGCGGTAGTAGCCCGCGGACAGCGCGGCCATGGACTTGAGGCCCACCGCCATGCGCGCGTTCTCGATGATGTGGAACATCTGCCGGATGCCGTCGTGCACGTCACCCAGCAGCAGGCCGCGCGTGGGCTTGCCGTCGCCGAACGTCAGCTCGCACGTGACGGACCCCTTCAGGCCCATCTTCTTCTCCAGCTTGGTGCACACGACGTTGTTGTGCTCGCCCAGGCTGCCGTCCTCGTTCACCCAGAACTTGGGCACCACGAACAGCGACAGGCCCTTGGTGCCCGGCGCCGCGCCGTCCGGACGCGCGAGCACCATGTGGATGATGTTCTCCGCGATGTCCGACTCGCCGTTGGTGATGAAGCGCTTGACGCCTTCAATCTCCCAGACGTCGCCGTCCACCTGACGGGCCTTGGTGCGCGCGGCGCCCACGTCGCTGCCCGCGTCCGGCTCCGTCAGCACCATGGACCCGCTCCAGCGCTTGTCCAGGATGTGCGGCAGGAAGCGCTGCTTCTGCGACTCCGTGCCCAGCTTGTCGATGACGCGCGCCAACAGGTTGCCCAGCGTGAAGAACGCCAGCGCGGGGTTGCTGCCCAGGATCAGCTCGAACGCGGCCCAGCCCAGCGACGGCGGAGCACCCAGGCCGCCCAGGTGCGAGGGCGTCTCCAACAGGTGCATGCCCGCGTCGTAGTAGGCGCCCATCGCGGCCTTGAGGCCGGGGGGCAGCTTCACCTCGCCGTTCTCCAGCTTCGGCGGGTTGTGCTCGGACTCGTCGAAGCTCTTCGCCAGCTCCTGCGTGCACAGCTGCGCGAACGTCTGCAGCGTCTGCCGGGCCGCCGTCTCGTCCAGGTCCCCGAAGGGCGCCTTGCCCAGCGACGTGTGGCCGATGTCCAGGAACTCGAAGAGGTTGAACTCAATATCGCGGAGGTTGGGCGTGTAGTGCAGGGACGACGACATCGAAGGACTCCTCGCGGCCGGGTGCGAATGAAACAACCCCGCGCCAGTGAAGGCGCGGGGCCAGAAACGGACCGCCAGGGTATCCGAGATTGATTCGCGGGTCAGTCACGCCGAGCGTGGATGACGCGCAGCGTCTCCCGGCGCTCGAAGCGATTGCCGGCGGCGTCGCGGGCGACGAACACCAACTCGTAGGAACCGGCGGGCGTGCCTTCGGGGATGACCAGCGACTTGTTGAAGCGCAGGCCGTCCTGCGAGTCGAGCAGCTGCTGGTCCTCGCCGAAGAGGTCGCCGTACACGCTGACCTCCTGCGTGGCCTCCACCGCGTCCACGTCGAACGTCAGCGTGTCACCGGGAGAGAGCTCCTTCTGGGAGAGGACGACGTCGAAGTCATTGCCCTGGGAGTCCAGGCGGTAGCGAACCTCGCTGCGCTCCACGCGGCCGTCCGCCAGCTCCGCGATGATGAACACGGTGTAGTAGCCATCCGAGACGCCCAGCGGCACGAGGAACCGGCCGCGCCACGAACGGGTGAGCGAGTCGAACGTGAGCGGCTTCACCAGGCCGAAGGGGAAGTAGGCGGTGACGCGGCGGGCGTTGCGCGGGGCGCGCACGGAGATGATGGGGTCGCCGGGGGGAATCTCCTCGCGGCTGAGCGCGCCGGAGACCATGCCGTCGGGGAGCTGCACGGGGACCATCTCGCGGACCGACTCGCCGTTGGGGGCCGTGCGGGCCACCTGCTCCACCGCGACGAAGGACGTGTAGCGGCTCATCAGGTGGTACTGGAGCGCGGTGTCGGTGATGCCCTGGACGACTTCGGGCGTCTCGCCGCGGTAGCCCTCCACGGTGAGCTCTTCGATGCGCTGGCGGGCCCAGAGGCTCTTGAGGGAGTCGTGCTCCGGGGCGACTTCGGGGAAGTGCACGGGCACGTCGAAGCGGCGGACCTGGCCACGCACGCGGCCGGAGATGCGGAGGACGCCGTCACCGGTGCCGGTGAACCTGCCGACGAGGAACAGCGGCTGGCCGGCGAAGAGGTCCGGCACGGACTTCGGGTACACGTCGCTGACGGGCAGGCCATCCGTGTCCACCACGACCGAGGTGAGGACGGGGCCGCGCATGCGCTGTTCGAACTCGCGGGCGACGTCTTCCTCCGGGCGGTTGAGGTTGACGAGGGTGGAGGCGCCGCGGCCCAGCTCACCCATCTTGGTGATGAGGTAGCGGTTGGTGCTGGACCCCACGCCGGCGGAGAAGATGCGCGTCTCCTCGCGCAGGTGCTTCTGGAGCGTGCCGAGGACCTGCTCATCACCGCCGATGAGGCCGTCCGTCATGAAGAGCACCATGCGCAGGCGGGCGGGGTCGTTGGCGGGCAGCATGGCTTCGCGGGCGGCGATGTTCACGTCGGTGCCGCCACCGCCCCAGAAGTTGGCGACGTAGGGCAGGGCGTTCTGGATGTTCTCCGGCGTGGCGGGGACGGCGGTGGGGGCGAACTTGGTCACCTGCGTGTCGAAGTTGAGGACCTGGAAGGTGTCCTCGGGCATCAGGTGGTTGAGCACTTCCTGAGTGATGGCCTTGGACTTCTCGATGGCGAGGCCGGACTGCGAGCAGGACGTGTCGAGCACCATGTAGAGCTCGCGAGGGACGATCTCCTTCTCGGTGGGGGACAGCTGCGGGTTGAGCATCACCAGGAAGTAGCCGTGGTCCGCGCCGGGCTCGCGGTGCATGAGGACAGCGGGGCGGATGAGCGCGTCGGCGACGACGTATTCGAGGATGAAGTCCTTGTTGGGGATGCGGTCATCGCGGCCCAGGCTCACGGTGGCGCGGGACTGGCCTTCGCGCTTCACGTCCACGCGGTGGGTGGTGGAGCGCAGCGAGTGGACCGGGAGGCCCGCGTCCAGGCGAACGGTGAGCTGGATGTCATGGCCGCTGCGCGAGTCGGCGAGCACCGGGGGCGTGATGCGGCTCGCGTCGGGGACGGAGGTGGTGTCGGGCTCCACGCCTTCGCCCTGGCGCGTGGGCAGCGGCGTGCCGCCGATGAAGCGAGGGGCCACGACCATGGGGAAGCTGAAGCGGTAGGTGCCGGCGTCGTAGGTGAGGCGCTCCACGTAGTGGATGCGCACGCGGATGGTCTCGCCGGGGAGGATGTTGGCGACGGACTGGGTGAAGATGTTCGGCCGCTCCTGGTCGAGCAGCGCGGCCGTCTTGCCCTCGGCCTTGGCGCGCTCGTAGGTGTCGCGGGCCTGTTCGCGGGTCTGGATGACGCCCGTGATGACGCGCTCTCCGATGTGCATCTCCATGCCATCCACGGCGGCCAGCTCCGGCAGCGGGAAGACGTAGATCGCTTCAAGGGGAGCGCTGTAGGGGTTCTCGAACACCTGCGTCACGGTGACGGAAGCGAGGAAGCCACTGACCTCCGCGTCCACCTCCGTGTGCTTGAGGCTGAAGGTGCGCGGCTCGGTGTCCGGGCACGCCTCGGTGTCCGCCTGCTGCGGCTGCGCACGGAAGCGAGCCACCAGGGTGCCCTGGGCGACGCCCGCGGTGGGCGAAGCGGCGGGGGGGCAGGGTTGCGCGGAGGCCGGGGCGGCCAGAAGGCAGACGAAGAGCGTGGCGAGCAGGACTCGCATGGTCGGGAACCTTGGTTTCAGGGTGTGCCCGGGGACATTGCAGCCCCCGGGCCAACCCTGGTTCCCCTCTGAAACGACAGGCCGTGTGGCTGTGAAGCCACACGGCCGTGTGTCAGCTGCCCTTGAGTTGCAGCGTGGGCACCGCGCCCTCGCCCAGCACCAGGTGGACCTGACCCACCTTCGCGGCCAGGTCCTTGTACGCCTCCAGCTCCTTGAGCCGCACGAGCAGCGGGTTCTCCGCGAGCACCTTCGCCGTCTGCGCCATGGAGCGCGTCGCCGCCGTCTCCTCGCGCCGCAGGATGACGTTGGCCTCCGCCTCCTTCTGCGCCTGGATGACCCGGTTGAGCAGGTCCTTCATCTCCTTCGGCAGCACCACGTCCTTGATGCCGAAGCGCAGCAGCTCCAGGCCCACGCCCTCCGCCCCTGACTTCACCTGCGCGTACAGCTCCGTGGACACCGCCTCACGCGCCGCCAGCAACTCATCCAGCGTGCGAGTGGACACGGCCTCGCGCGCGGCGAGCTGCATCGCCAGGTAGAGGATTTCATCCGGCGCCCGCGCCACCACCGCCAGCCGCCGCGCGTCCACCACCCGGTACGCCGCGGACAGGTTGAGCCGCAGCGTCACGCGGTCCTTGGTCATCACCTCCTGGCCGGTGACGTGGAGCAGCTTCTCGCGCAGGTCGATGACCGCGAACTGCACCTTGTGCGCGACCGTCCACGCCGCGTGCCGGCCCGGCGGCAGCACCGCGTCCAGCACGCCGTTCACGTACCGCAGCGCCACCGTGCCCTCCGTGGCCGTGGTCTCCACGTAGTCACTGGCCGGAATCAGCGCGCGCACCTCGTCCCGCGGGGGCTCCGTCGCCACCCCGGACACGTCCACGCGCTCCACTCGCACGGTCGGCGTCTCGGGCCGACCGGTTCGACCGGGCAGCCGCTGCGCCGTCCACACCTGGTGCTGACCCCGACCCAGCCACCGCACCGGCTGGCCGTGATGGAAGACCACCGCGCGCTCGTCCGCGCCCAGCTCCAGCACCTGGAGGTCCTTCTCCGGCACCAACGCGAGCTTGGCTTCATCCAGCCGGGTGACGGGCGGCTCCAGCGGCACGCGCTCGTAGCGGACGTTCTGGAACGGACGCACCACCCAGTGCCGGCCCGGCCCCAGGTACTGCTCCGCCTTCCCGTTCACCACCACGAACAGCCGCTCGTTCTGCGCCACTTCCACCCGACCGATGCCCATGACACGTCACCTCGACGACAAGAAAAGAGTGCAGCCCGGCTGCTGGAGAAAAGGACCCCGCCGCCCCACGAGCGCTTCGCGCGAACAGACCGTCCGGATCCGCGTTCAGCCTCCCGAACCTCCGCACCGGATGCAGGTCACGGACGGCGACCGGAGCGTTCCGCGAACAGCACGGAAGCCTCTGGACACCCTGGCGACCGGCCAGTGTGCGGCGTGGGGAGGAGGACGCGGTGGACTCGCGTTGGCACCAGCGGAAACGACGGGGTCCGGCGAACGAAGGAGTCGAACCTTCGAATGCGAGATCTTGAGTCTCGTGCTCTACCGTTGAGCGAGTTCGGGTTTTTGCCCAGCCAAGGGCAGCCATGCGCGCCTCACGGTGGCGCGCGACCGGTACGGCCTTCGATAGCGGCAGGAACACCCGGAGGTGATGGCCGTGAGGAACGTCCGAGTCTCATGCACCGGCGCAAAGCGCCCCCGCATGGAACCGGACGCCTCGGGACAACCCCGTGCGCCCCCCTGAAGCTGCCGACGGGCCTCTGGACGCGGGCGTGCGAAAATCCTGACGGCCCATGTCCCAGACCCTGGGGCTCAGGTGTCCAAGCGCTGCGTGCTCCATGCGCCATCTCGGGGACACATGAATCGAGCCGTTTGGGTCGTGATGCTGGGAATGAGCTGTGCGCTGCTCGGGGCCTGTGGGGAGGAAAGCGCTGGGGACGAAGACTCCGGCTGGCGCTTGGGGGCCATGAAGCTGCAGATCTCCATGGGAGAGGATCCCTGCCCCGTGGTGACGGCGACGGTGACCCTGCTGTCGGGTGATGGGCGCCCGACAATGGGGCCCCTATCGCTCAACGTGAGGGATGGCGTCATCGAGGGCGTGACCCTCCCCTACGTCTACGAGTCGAGTGCCTGGTGGGTGCAAGTGCATGCCTACGACAGCAACGGCAACAACGTGTGCAGCGGGGACGACCCGGGCACAGGCGTGCACGAGGGGCGAACGACGTCCGTGTACATCAAGATGCACTGCGCGTTTCCGAATTGCCCCTAGCCGCCGCGCGTCACGTCCCACCAGCCGAACCACATCACACGCTCCTCGGCCAGCAGCTCCCAGCCCGGCCCGTGCACGTACTCGCGCACGCGGAGCCCCGCCGCCTCCACCGCGCGCGCCGTCTCCTCCGCGCCCCACAGGTGCAGCGTCACGTCCGTGTCCGCCGTGCGCACCCGTCGCGTGGACGCCTCATGCGCCTCCAGCCCGGACCTGCGCTCCAGCACCGTGAACAACATCCGCGCGCCCGGCTTCAACACCCTGCCCAGGTGCCCCAGCACGCGCGGCAGGTCATCACAGAAGTCCAGGCAGCCAATGGCCAGCGCGACATCGAACGTGCCCAGGTCCTCCGGCACCGGATCCAGATAGCTGTGCACGCGCCACGTGCCGGACGGCCTTGAGCGCTTCGCCAACTCGAGCATCTCTGGCGCCAGGTCCAGGCCCACCACGTCCACGGACGCGTCCAACCCGCGAGTGTGCAGGCCCGGGCCACAGCCCACGTCCAGCACGCGCAGGCCCGGCTTCATCACGTCCCCGAGGAAGTGCTCCACGCGGTCACCGTAGCGGTGCAGCGACGGGTAGAGCACCTCGTAGGCGGAGGCGATCTCCCCGTACACCCGCGCGACGGCGGCCTCTTCACTCCTGCCGCCGTCCCCTTCGTCCGCCATGCCGTGCGCTCCTGATCAACAGCGCGGGCACCGTATCACGGCGTGTTGTTGCTTCCCGGCTTGCGGAACACCGCGAGCGACCGCCCGGCCATCTCGAACTTCCCGGGCTTCATCTCTTCATCGCCGCGCTTGTCGTCCGCCGTGTACAGCTCCAGCCGCCACGCGCCGCCCTCGCCCGGCGGCGGCACCGTGAACGGCACCGTGTCGTGGTGCGCGTTGAGCAGCACCAGCAGCGAGTCGCCGTTCACGCGCTGGCCCCGCTCGTCCGGCGTGGGGATGGCGTCGCCGCCCAGGAGGAACGCCAGCGAGCGCACGAAGGGCTTCTGCCAGTCCTCCGCGCCCATCTCCGTGCCGTCCGGCCGGAACCACGCCAGGTCCTTGTGCTCGGACTCCCACAGGTGCTCGCCCTGGAAGAAGCGGCGGCGCTGGAGCACCGGCTGCCCGTGGCGGAACTGGATGAGCTTGCGCGTGAACTCCAGGAGGTCCTGGCGCGTCTTGTCCAGGTTCCAGTCCACCCACGACAGCTCGTTGTCCTGGCAGTAGGCGTTGTTGTTGCCCTGCTGCGTGCGGCCCATCTCGTCGCCCGCGACAATCATCGGCACGCCCGTGGACAGGAACAGCGACGCCATCAGGTTGCGCTTCTGGCGCTCGCGCAGGGAGATGATGTCCTTGTTGTCCGTCTGTCCCTCCACGCCGCAGTTCCACGCCTGGTTGTCATCCGCGCCGTCGCGGTTGTGCTCGCCGTTGGCCTCGTTGTGCTTGCTGCTGTACGTGACCAGGTCGTGCAGCGTGAAGCCGTCATGCGCGGTGACGAAGTTGATGGACGCCTGTGGACGCCTCCGCGCCGCCGCGAACAGGTCCGCGCTGCCCGTGAGCCGGTAGCCCACCTCCGAGGCCTGGTTCTCGTCGCCCTTCCAGTACTTGCGCAGCGCGTCCCGGTACTTGCCGTTCCACTCGTGCCACGGCGACGGGAAGCCGCCCACCTGGTAGCCGCCGAGCCCCACGTCCCACGGCTCCGCGATGAGCTTCACGCGGGAGAGCACCGGGTCCTGGTTGATGATCTGGAAGATGGGCGCGTTCGGGTCGTAGCCACCCTTGCCCACCCGGCCCAGCACCGTGGCCAGGTCGAAGCGGAACCCGTCCACGTGCATCTCCTCCACCCAGTAGCGCAGCGAGTCCACGATGAAGCGCGCCGTCTGCGGGTTGGAGGCGTTGAGGCTGTTTCCGCACCCCGTGAAGTCCAGGTAGTGCCGCGCCTCCGGCATGGTCCAGTAGTACGACGCGTTGTCGATGCCCTTGAACGACAGCGTGGGCCCCAGGTGGTTGCCCTCGCACGTGTGGTTGTACACGACGTCGAGAATCACCTCGATGCCCGCCGAGTGCAGCGACTTCACCATCGACTTGAACTCGGCCACCGCGCCGCCCGGCGTCTTGCGGCTGGCGTAGCGCTGCTCGGGCGCGAAGTAGTTCAGCGTGCTGTAGCCCCAGTAGTTCGACAGGCCCTTGTCGTTGAGGAACGAGTCGTCCGCGAACCCCTGCACCGGCAACAACTCCACCGCGGTGACGCCCAGCTTCTGCAGGTGCTCGATGATGGCCGGCGAGCCCAGGCCCGCGTACGTGCCGCGCTGGTGCTCCGGCACGCCCGGGTGGCGCATGGTGAGGCCGCGCACGTGGGCTTCGTAGATGACTGTCTTGCGCCACGGGATGTCCAGGCGCCGGTCATTGCCCCAGTCGAAGAAGTCGCTCACCACCACGCCCTTGGGCATGCCGGCCGCGCTGTCGCGCTCGTCGCGCATCAGGTCCTTCTTCGGATGATCCAGGGGGTAGCCGAACACCGGCTGCTTCCAGTTCACCTCGCCGTGCAGCGCCTTGGCGTAGGGGTCCACGAGCAGCTTGTGCGGGTTGCAGCGGTGCCCCTTCTCCGGCTCGTAGGGGCCGTGCACTCGCAGGCCGTACAGCGTCCCGGGCTCCAGGTCCGGCACGTAGCCGTGCCAGACGAACTCCGTGCTCGTCGGCAGGTCGAAGCGTTCAATCTCCTTCGTCGGGTCCGCCCGGTCGAAGAGGCACACCTCCACGCGGGTGGCCACCTGCGAATAGACCGCGAAGTTGGTACCCGCGCCGTCGAAGGTCGCGCCACGAGGCCAGGGCTTGCCCGGCCAGATCTCCCGCTTGCCGCTCATGCGTCTCACTCGATTCCGTGGGGAAAACCGCCGCCGGAATGTGGGTGCGACTGCGCGATGCGGCAAGACGTCCGGGTGTGCTGACTGTCCACCGGACAGCGCTCTGGCAAGGGGTCGGTGCTGAAACGACCTGCCCTGTCAGGCGGCGACAGCGTGGTCCAATGAACGCCAGGTGCCCAGGGCCCAGTCCTGCTCGTCTGGATCATCGAAGCTCACGACGCAGAGGGCGCGGCGGCTGCCGGAGCGGCACAGGGCCGTCAGCCGGCACTCGCCGGGACCCACGTGCAGGGACGCGCGGCCGCTGACGCGGGCGCCGTGGTGCTCCAGCTCCAGGGCCTTTCGCTCCGGGCTGGTGGGCGCCAGCTGCTCCTCCGCGGAGTCCTCCAGGGGCACCACGCGCACGGTGCGGCGATGGTCGCGGGCCACCCAGCTGCCGTCCTGCAGTCGCGACTCCGCCAGCGAGCCGGGGATGCGAATTTCCCAGCCCTCCGGGAGCGCCACCTGCACGGAGCCCCGCCGGTAGCCGATGGACGGCCCCACGCCGGGCGACTCCAGGGCGCGGCGGTGGACCTCCTCCGCCACCGTCCCTCCCATGCCCAGGTATCCGAGCACCTCCTGCCACTCGCGCCACGGGTAGGGGAGCGAAGGGTCCTCGCGCCAGGCCTGCTCCAGCAGACGGGCCACGTCGCGCAGGCGCTGGCGCTCTTCCTCCAGGAGCGGCGGGCGCCAGACGACGTCCGTCCACAGCCGGCAGAGGGCGCGCGTGAAGCGCTCGCGGGCGTCCACGCCGGGGTTCCACCAGGGGAACACGTCCGTGCCCTGCCGCGGGTCCTCGTGCACGGTGCGCAGCCAGCGCTCGTCGCGAGGCCCCAGGGGCGTGAGCAGCGCGCCCGGGTGCTGGAAGGTGTGGCCGAAGCGCATGGACAGCGCGAAGCCGGAGTTGCCCAGGCTGCGCATGCGCAGCACCTGCCCCACCGAGTGCTGGAGCCAGCCCAGGAAGTGCTTCTCCACCAGGTCCACGTCGCCAGTGTGGAAGTAGCCCGTGGCGTCACCCACGCCCACGTCCTCGTCGGGCGGAGCCCAGGAGATGCCGTTCAGGTCGCCCAACCCCTTGAGCAGGTCCACCAGATAGCGGTGGTAGCCGGGCCCCGCGGCGCTGGTGTCCGCGGACACGACGATGCGCTCCTGGGTCGTCGCGAGCAGTGACACCTCCGCCGCGGCCGGGTGCAGGCGCAGGCGCAGCACGGGCGCGCCCTGGGGGCCCTCCTCGATGCGGGTCCCCTCCAGCACGTCCGCGGCCACCTGCTGGAACCAGGCTTCCACGCGCTGCAGCCAGGACAGGGGCGCCTCCGGGGGGGCGAACAGCGGATCGCTTGCTCCTCGTCGGCCTGCCAGCAACAGCTTCATGCGTTGGACGCTTTCGGTTCGGGTGCGGGTGCGCGCTGCCTGGACCTCTTTGGATAAGCCCCCGGCTGCTCCCTGTCATCCAAGAGAAACGCATTCTGGAGGTCGGGGGGCATGCGGGCGGGGGTGCGCCCGGTGGCGGAAACCCCCGGTCCGCCCCAACCTCAGAGGGGAAAGGAGGCGTTCGTCATGAGCAAGAAAGACGTGTTGCACATTCCCTTGGAGGGGCTGCCTCCCGCGCCGGCGCGCGAAGCCGGGACGGAAGAGGATGAGCAGCAGGAGCGCCGCACGCCGTCCACCTTCGACCCGGGTGGGGGTCCCGGCAATGGGCCGGGTGACAACGGGAGCCCGCGCATCATCGAACCGGTGGGCCAGCCCTACTCGCCAGGCGTCAAGGTGACCTGATCATCTCAGGTCTCGCTGTCTCCATGACCCCGCTGACGCCTTTCGCGCGTCGGCGGGGTCTTGTTGTTCGCGCGTGCAAGGCCGGACGCTGGAAACGGCGAAGCGCCCGCGACCGGTGAAGGTCACGGGCGCTTCCATGTCCACCCCGAGGGGGACTAGCGCGTGGTGCCGTTGTTGGGCGCCATCGTGCCGGTGGAGTCCGGCACCGGCGTGGTCATGTTGCCCTTGGCGCCGGAGTTGTTCGGGTCGAGCGTGGAGTCGTTGGGCAGGCTGCTGTCGTCCGGGATGGCGCTGTCGTCCGGATCCAGGCCGGAGCCGCCCGTGCCCGGCTCGGTCATCTCGCCGTCGTGCACGCCGGGCTCGGCCTCACCGGTGCCCGCGCCGCCAGTGCCCGGGTCCAGGGTGCCGTCGTTCGTGGCGGGCGGCAGCGTGGAGTCATCCGTGTTGCCGGAGCCGCCGGTGTCCATGTCCGACGGAGGCAGCGTCGTGTCCGGCGACGTGCTGCCCGTGTCGTAGCCGGAGCCGCCGCTGCTGGGAGGCGGCGTGGTGGTGGTGCCGGAGCCGGACGTGTCCGTCCCCGTGCCGCTGGAGTCCGTGCCCATGGTGGAGTCGGAGGCCGGCTCGGTGCCGCGCGTCGCGGATTGATCCGACTTACATCCCGTACCGAGCGCGAGCGCACCCGCGAGAACCGCCGCCACCGTCAGCTGGGTCTTCAGGAACTTCTTCATGTGGATTCCCCCGATAGGAGCTCTGACTGCTTGAAAGGTCGTGGCTGCCTGCACGACCGAAAGTGAGCAGGCCTCGGGATGTGTGCAGGGGTGGCTCATTCGCCTGCTTGCTCGGGGAACGGCATGGGCGGCCGCGAGGGGAGGGTTGCGCGGGACGGGGTTGTCCACCGTGCCCCACGCCCGATGGCTCGGAGTGCGAGCCAGGGAGCCCGGCCCACGGGGCTCAAGGACTCGGGGGCTGGAGCACGCTGCCGCCACCGAGCGGCGTCACGGAGTTGCTGGACGTGTTGCTGTCCGGCGTCAGCGGGTTGCCTCCTGGCGACGGCGTGGTGGGCTGTGAGCTGGTGATTTCCGGTGGCGTCAGGCCCGTGGCTGGAGGCAGCACCGCGCCCGTGCTGGACATGGTGCCCGTCGGAGTTCCCGGCGTGACGGTGCTGATGGAGGCGCCCGGCAGCGTGGTGCCGGGGGTCGTCGTCGCGGGCGGCAGCAGCGCGCCCGTGGTGGCGGTGGAGCCCGTGGAACCCGCCACGGTGGTGCTGGTGCCGGGAGCCAGCACCGCGCCGGTCCCTGTCACGGTGGTGGCCGAACCGGGCGCGACCACCGTACCGCCGCCCGTCACGGTGGTGGCATTGCCGGGGCCAGGCGGCACGTACTCCGTTGTGTTGCCGGAGACGGACGGCTGGGTGCCGTACGGCTGCGGAATCACCGCGCCCGTGCTCGTGCCGCTGCCGCCCGCGCCCACGCTGGTGACGTCGCCAAGGGGCTGCGTCACCTGGTTGTCCAACGCGCCTCCCATGGGGGCGGGCGTGCCCGGCGGGGCCCCCGGGTTCGGCTGGCTGGTGGTGATGGCGCTCGCGGAGTTCGGATCCACCTGCGCGTTCGCGGTGCCCAGCGCCAGGGTGCCCGCCGCCACGCTCATCCAGATCCATTGCTGAGACATCGCTTCCGCTCCTTGTGGCTGTGGGGCCGGACGGACGACGCCTCGGCCTAATGGGAGGGCGTGGGCCGGTGAGGACCCTGGCCATCCCTGATGAGGTGCTCACCCCGGCGGCGCGAGGGAACCGCACGGTGGCGCCGCTTGCGCTCGGAGAGCACCAGCAACAGCGCCGGGAAGGTCACCAGCATGATGAGCAGGTTCATCCCGAACCCCACGTTCGCCAGGGCGCCAATCGAGTTGAGTCCCGGGTGGTCCGCCAGCAGCAGCGCGCCGAAGCCCACCGCGCTCGTGAGCAGGCCGCCGCAGATGGCCTTGCCTGTCTCCGAATACACCCGCACGAAGTCGCTGCGCGGTGACGCGAGCCGCGTGATGAGGTGCACGCCCGCGTCCACCGTCGTCCCGATGAGCACCGGGATGACCAGGATGTTGAGGTAGTTGAACTCCATGTCCAGCAGCGGCATGAGCCCCAGCACCGCGAACAGCGACACCACCGTGGGCATCAGGCACAGGAGCGCGGTGCGCAGGCCGCCCAGCGTCAGCCACATGGCCAGCAGCACCGTGAGCGTGGAGCCCAGCAGGATGAACGGCGCCTCGTGCGACACCAGGTTCACGATGTCCGCCTGCACCATCGCTTCACCGGCCACCACCGCGGGCCGGCCATCCGGCAGCACCATCCCGCGGACCTCCTTCGCCATCCGGCGCATGGCCTGGCCGTTGGATTGATCCGCGGACGGATACACCAGCACGAAGCCGGTGCCGTGACCGTCGCGTCCCTCGAACTGCTGGCGCACGCTGGAGGGCAGGTCCGCCTCGGTGAAGGGCTGTGCTCGCACCTGCCTGCGCAGCTCCTCCAACTGCCCGCGCTGCTTCGGGGTGAGCTGGCCTTCGGGCACGTCCTCCACCCGCTTCCCGATGTCCTTCAGGATGGCCTGCTTCTCCGCCTGCCGCTCCGGCACCAGGCTCGCGAGCGCCGCGACGAAGTCCACCGTGGAGTTCGCGCCCTGCTGCCGCTTGCGCGCCTGGAGCTCCCGGACGACCGCGGCCTCCTCCTCGCGGGAGTTCGTGAGCACCACCAGCGGGACCTGCGAATAGCCGATGAGCTGGTTGACGGCACGGTCCAGCACGAACGAGTCCAGGCGCTGGTCCTGTAGGGAGCCGATGTCGTAGTCGAACCGCAGGCGCGGCATCTGCGTGAGCAGGCCCGCCACCACGAGCGCGGACACGACGGTGAGCAGCCCGCGCCGGTGCGTGATGACGCGGCCCAGCGGCGCCTCCGTCATCTCCGTGGAGTTCGCGCGCGGCCTCCAACCCCAGCGCGCTCCCAGCCCCAGCACCGCCGGAAGCACCAGCACGTACGCGAGGATGAGCACCAGCATGCCCACGCCCGCGATGACGCCGAACTCGCGGAACGCCGTGAGCTTGGAGCTGCCCAGCACGAAGAACGTGAGCGCCGCCACCACCGCGGACACCAGCGCCGCGCCACCTGTGTGCGTGAACGACTCGCGCGTGGCCTGCTCGGAGGACCGCCCCTCTCCGCGCAACGCGAGGTAGCGGCCCAACAGGTGGATGCCGTGCTCCACGCCCAGGCCGCCCAGGATGGCGCCCAGGAAGGCCGTGAGCAGGTTGACGCGGCCATACGCCATGCCCACCAGACCGTAGGTCCACGCGAGGCCCGCGCCCACCGGGGCCAACACCATCCCCACCGCGAGCACGCTGCGGAAGTGCAGGAACAGGTAGAGCAGCACCAGCACCGTGGCCACCGTCGAGGACACCGCCACGTCGCGGGTAATCTGTCCCTGCTGATCCATCTTCTTCTGGAACGAGCCGGTGATTTGCGTGTGGAAGCCGGGCCCGTACTTCGACAGGTCCTGTTGCCGCAGGACGCCCTGCACCTCTTCGACGATCTTCGTGGAGAAGGTGAGGTCCGCGGACGACACCTCTGGCTTGGCCAGCACCACCACGCGGCGCGCGGCGGGGTCCAGGTAGTAGTCGCTGGGGTGGCTGGACAGGCGCGTCACCGCGCCGCCGGCGTACTTCTCCTCCAGGTCGGAGAAGTCCAGCGATGGGGCGGGGTCGTCAGCCAGCGGCACGTAGAGTGGATTGGCCTGCTCCTTCTCCCAGGTGAGGCGCGTGTCGATGCGGCGCTCCACCTCCTTCAGGTCCTCGGGCGACAGGAAGTAGAGCGCGTGGCTGCGGAAGAAGCTGCTGGGGCGGGTGATCTCCACATAGCGGATGCCCGGCAGCGCCTCCAGCTTCGGCGCCACGTCCTCCGCGAACTGCTGGAGCTGCGCCGGGTCCCCATCCTCGCCCACCACCACCACCCACCCCTGGGCGCCGAAGCGCTGCTCCAGGGTGTGGATGGCCTCCACGCTTTCGAAGGACTGGGGCAGCAGGTCCACCAGGTTCGCGTTGAGCGTCAGGTGGCGCGCGGACAGCAGGCCCACGACGGACAGCACGAGCGCGCAGACAAGCGCCGTGAAGGGGCGGCGGTGGTTGTGCGCGGCCAGCGCACCCATCGTGCGCTCCACCCGGTGCATCCACGTGCTTTCCGCTGCTGAAGACGGGTTCGAGGCCATCGACCATGCCTCCATGCGGCGCCTGCCTCCTGGCAGGGCCCGTATCGAGGCAAAAGCTGGCCATGTCACAGACCGTCAGCACGACGGCGCGAGGGGCTGCTCCGCCCGTCCGCCGACACCGGAACGGGTGGGGCAAAATGCCTCAATTTTCAGAGGAGAAGCCGATCCCCTGGCATGACGCGCGCCGGGGCGGCATACATGGCGCGGCCCAGGCCCGGCTGTCTTTGTTCCCCGGGCCAGGCATGCGGCCAGTGGAGGCCCCGGGTCGATGCCTGGACGCACGGTGGCTCGGGGCATATACGCGAGAGCAGCCCGGTTCGTTCGGGCTCAAGGTTGTCCCCGGGCCGTCACGGCGCGGGCTTTCAGCAGGAAATCACATCCATGAGTGACACGCGGTGGTCCGGACGGTTCGAGGCGGCGATGGGCTCCCTGGCGGCCCGCAGCCACCAGAGGCCCTGGGTGGCGTTGTTCGTGACGCTGGTCCTCACGGGTCTGGGCACCTTCTTCGCACGCGACCTGCGCCTCAACGCGGACCTGGCGAACCTGCTGCCCAAGTCGTTCCAGTCCGTGCAGGACCTGGAGAAGCTGCGCACGCGCTTCGGCGGCATGGGCAACGTGGTGGTGGCCGGCATCGGCGCGGAGCCTGAACAGCTCAAGCAGTTCGTGGACGACATGGCGCCGAAGCTGGCGACGCTGTCGGAGATCCGCTTCGTCAACGCGCAGCGGCCCAGCCAGTTCTTCGACGAGCACGGCCTCTACTACGTGGACCTGCCGGACCTGAAGACCATCGAGGAGCGCATCGACGCGCGCTTCGCGTGGGAGAAGGAGCAGGCCAACCCGCTCTTCGTGCGGCTGGAGGAAGAGGCGCCTCCGTCGCTGGACTTCAGCGACATCCAGAAGAAGTACACCGGCGGCGCGAACATGCGGCTCGCGGGGCAGGGCGGCCTGTACTACCTGGATCCGCAGGAGCGCATGGTGGTGATGCTCCTCAAGGCCAAGGGCTCCTCCGCGGACCTGGGCTACTCCAAGACGGTCATCACCCAGGTGGAGGACTACCTGGCGAAGCAGGACCTGTCGAAGTACGGCCCCGGCTTCCGCACGGAGATCACCGGCACGTTCAAGAAGAAGATCGACCAGCAGGCGGTCATCACCGGCGACCTGGCGCGCGCGTCCACGCTGGCCCTGGTGCTGCTGCTGGCCTACCTCATCTTCCACTTCCGCAGCGGGCTGTCCGTGGGCCTCACCATGGTGCCGGTCATCGCGGGCCTGACGTGGACCTACGGCTTCGTGGGCATCGCGTACGGGCAGGTGAATCTGCTCACGGGCTTCCTCGCGGCGGTGCTGGGCGGCCTGGGCGTGGAGCACGGCATCCACCTGTTGGGGCGGTGGGGCACGCTGCGCTCGGAGGGCATGACGTCGGAAGAGGCGGTGCGGGAGACGTTCCGGCACACGGGCTTCTCCGCGCTCATCTCCGCGCTGGTGGCGGCGCTCACGTTCCTGAGCCTGTCGTGGTCGGAGTTCAGGGCGTTCCACGAGTTCGGCGTCATCGCGGCGGTGGGCATGATGGTGAGCGTGGCGTCGTACCTGCTCATCCTGCCGGCGCTGCTGGGGCTGGTGTCGCGCTGGGGCTGGGTGCCTCGCGAGCACCAGTCGCAGTCCGGGCCCATGGCGATGCTCGCGCGCTTCCTGCCGCGCCGTTACCGCGCGGTGGTGGTCGTGATTGGCGTGGCGCTGGTGGGGCTCATCAGCCAGGCGTACCGGGTGAGCTTCAACTACGACTCCACGAAGCTGGATGACGTGTCGCTGCCCAGCGTGCGGCTGGACAAGCGCATCGACCACATCCTGGGTTACTCCGCGACGCCGGTGGTGGTGCTGACGGACACGGAGGGGATGGAGCGCGAGGTGGTGAAGCAGCTCCAGGCTCGCAAGGAGAAGTTCGGCAAGGACTCCACCATCGACTTCGTGGGCGCGCTGGAGGACCTGGTGCCGCAGCATCAGGAGGAGAAGCACGCGCTGCTCCAGGCCATCCACAAGAAGCTCCAGCGCATCGACCCGGAGCGCGTGGAGAAGGCCCAGCGCGACGACCTGCTGCGCGCGGTGAAGATGACGTCCGCGAAGCCCTTCGTGCGCGAGGACCTGCCGGTGGGCCTGCGCCGCCAGTTCGAGCCCGCGGCCGGCCAGAAGGGCGGCGTGGTGTTGGTCTACGCGAACGTGAGCCTGTCGGACGGCGTGGGCACGCGGCGCTTCACCAAGGAGGTGCGCAACCTCCAGATGCCAGACGGCAGCCAGGTGTCCGCGGCGGGCGAGGCGCTCATCCTGGCGGACATCCTGGACATGGTGGCCTCGGAAGGGCCGCGCATCCTGGTGGCCGCGGTGGTCAGCGTCTTCCTGGCCATGTGGCTGACGCTGGGCTCCTTGCGCAACGCGGTCATCTGCATGCTGCCCACGCTGCTGTCCATCGCGGCGCTGGTGGGCCTGATGGCCATCATGGGCCTGCAGTTCAACTACCTGAACATCGTGGTCATCCCGGTGCTCATCGGCACGACGGTGGACGCGGGCGTGCACCTGATTGAGCGCCTGGGCGAGCCGGGCGCGGACTTCACCACGGTGTACGCGGAGACGGGCCGGGCCATCACGGGCGGCCTGCTGACGAGCGCCATCGGCTTCCTGGCGCTGGTGTTCGCCAAGCACCCGGGCCTCAACTCCATTGGTGACCTGGCCAACCTGGGCTTCGCGGTGAACATGGTCATCGTGCTGGTGGGCTTCCCGGCGCTCCTGCTGCTGGTGGACCGCTGGCGCAACAAGCACAGCAGCGCCACGTCGACCCCGGCGTCCGGCGACGACGGAACCGAGCGCCCCGCGGAGAGCTGATCCGCGCAACGTCAATCCATGCAGGCAAGGAGGCCCCGGCATTGCCGCCGGGGCCTTTTTCATTGCGTCCGGAGGGGCCGGGGCCGCTCCGCCAGGCGACACTGCGGAGGGACGAACGGGCACGGGCGCCTGGGAGTCTCCGACCCAAACTTCGTCTTGTATGGGGCGCTCATACTTCAGGTATCAATCCGGCCGGATGTTCGAGAACGCCTTCATGGAGGCGGCCTCGAAGCTGCACCCCGCGGTGCCGGTCCTCCTCTACATCCCGCTCACGCTGGGCCTGCTCGGGTGGGGCCTGTCAGGGGGACGGACGTCCGTGGGGCGGGTCCTGCTGTTCATCCCGCTGGGCCTGCTGACATGGATCCTCATGGAGTACTGCATCCACCGGTTCTTCTTCCACTGGGAGGGCAAAGGCCGGCTCACCCAGCGGGTGCATGAGATTGCCCATGGCTACCACCACAAGTACCCGGACGACTCACAGCGCCTGGTGATGCCGCTCATCGTCACCATCCCGCTGTCCTCGCTCATCGGCGGGCTGCTGTGGATGGTGGGGCGCCCGGCGCAGATGCTCCCGTACTTCGTGGGCATCGTCTGGGGCTACGTGACCTACGACACCCTCCACTGGGCCACGCACCACCGCACGCCGAAAACGGCCTGGGGGAAGGCGCTGCGCGCGCACCACATGGCGCACCACTTCGCGACGCCGGACCGCAACTTCGGCATCAGCAACCGGTGGATGGACATGCTGATGGGGAGCGGCGGACGGCGGCCCGAGCGCTCCGGCAAGGAGGGATGGGTGAAGCGCGGGAGGCGTCAGGGGGCCACGCGCCCGCCAATCACCGGGAACCGCGCGTAGGCCCGCAGGAGCGCGTCCAAATGGGCAGGATTGTCGAGTGTGAGAGGCGCGTCCGTGAGCTGGACCACCCACCCACCGGAGGAGAGCCTCCTTGCGCGCGAGAGCAGGTCCGCGTCGCGCTCCGGATCCGGGAACCCGATGATTCGTGTGGCCGCGGCCGACCAGTAGTTCAACCACCCCAGCCGATGCGGAATCTCTGGGGAGCGGAGTTCCTGCGGGAACTTGAGTGCAGGCAGGCCCCGTGGAGGATCTTGGGGTTTGTGCATGGGGTGGACCGTCTGTCGTGAGATTTCCGCCGCCGCTTCAAAGGGCGTGGCATGTCCCCACAGCGCGTGCGCGCCTTCGGCCATCCCCTCCAACGCCTTCGCGGCCACGGCGAGAATCTCCGAGTTCAGCGGGAGCTTCGCGTGGACGTCTAGCAGTGGCGTGGGGCCGGGTCCGTCCAGTGCGGACAGCGTCAGGGGAGCGCCTTCATCGTTGTTGCAGATGAAGGGGATTCCTCCGTCTCTCCGGATCCGGGCGAGCCATTCATCCCGCTCAGGGAGGGGCACGAGTTCCTGCTCATCCGAGACGGTCCACGTCAGCCAGAGGCCGGGGACCGTGTGCTCCAGCCCATGAGCCGCGGCCACGAGACAGCGCTCGTCCCCTGGATGCGCGGGCACATAGACCCGGATGGTGAGCGTGTTTCGGGAGGGGGGCATGTCAGCACCAGGGCATGAGGACGACCGTGAGCGTGGGCGCGGCTTCCTCCAGCATCTTCTGATGGGCTTCGGTGCGCACGCCGATGACGAAGGTATAGCCGCAGGCCGCGGCGAGGGCCTGTTCGCGCAGCCCTTCCTGCACCTGCTTTTCAAGCTCGCGGTCTTGAATGTAGGGCGTGTACGTTTCAATGGCGGTGGTCTTCACCTCCCACAGCTTGCGCGTCGCGAGTTGCAGGGCGTCAAAGGCCTTCCCGTTGACGAGCACGTTGGCGCCTCGGAAGGCGTTGTCCGGAATCCGGTCCGCGCACTGGTTGTGCAGCCTGTTCCCTCCCTTGGGCGGGATGCGCTGGGGCGTGCACTCCGGGCGGCGCGCCCTCTCACGAGGCTCAGGTGGGCTGCCAGGCGGAAACCAGTCTTGTGCCGAGGGCTCCGGCTGGGGTCTCCGCTTCGCCACGGCGTCCCGTGAGATGGGTGCTGCGACAGGCACAGGCGTGTCCTCCGAATGCACGCCCTTCCACGACTCCGCCTCCAGCGCTTCCGCGATGGCGACGCCCACCATCACCACGCCGATGACGACCACCGCGCCCACAACCAGTTCCGGCTGCGTCAGCAGGCAGACGCCCACCATCATTTCCAGGGCGGCTGCATCCGCTGTCGCTACGGGACACTGCCGCTCGGTATCGCGGAAGCGAATTCGCCGGGTGTCGAGCGTGTGAAAGCACCGCTCCACCACCTCAGGCCAGGGCCGCGAAGCCTCCTGGACGACACATTGTCCCTCGTCCTTCCAGGGCAGCTCCGCCGCGCGCTGGAGGTTGGCGAGCTTCTCGCTCTGGGACGCTGGGCCCTTCGGGCCCGGCGTGGAGGCCGCGCAGGCCGATAGGAGGAGCAGCACCGCGATGCAGGCGTGGACGCGCATGGCCACGTATTCGACCATGCCAGCACCTATTCACAGGCCTCAAGAGATGGCCTCCTCCGGACTACCTGGGGAACTCGTAGGCGAGTATGTGCGCGTCCAGGAACCTGGGCGGTCGAGCTTGAACCAAGCCCTGTGCGATATGGGCCATCCCACGAACTGAAAATTCTTCAGTTCATGACGTTGCCAACGTCTTTGCTGTGGTTACGTTCGGGCGTCGTCGTCAGTTGAAGTGGGGTCCAGCCCATGAAGGTGGCTACTGGAAGTGGTTTGCGTGGTCGGCTGTCGCCGTCGGTGTCCTTGCTCTCGTCGGTTTGAAGGCGCTCGGGATCGTCGTCGCTGCTGTTGTTGTTCAGCCGGAGGTGACCATGGAAATCATCAAGTCGTCGTTCACTCACAAAGTCGTACTTGCCGCATCTGTTGAAACGGCGTGGTCGATCTTCGTGAACCTCTTTACGGGTAGCCACCCCACTTCAGCTGACGACGCCATGAAGTCGATGCAGTGACGCCATTCCTCGGCCAGTACCGACAGCGGCTCAGGCCGCCCGTTCCGGCACGCCCGTCCAAGCCGCCACGAAGTCCGCCAGACCGCGCAACTGCCGGTCGTTGAGCGTCGCCTGCCAGCGCGCATGGCGCACCGCCCGGTACGCCTCCGGCGCGTCCCAGCCGCGCGCCACCATCACCGCCAGGCCCATCAGCGGCCCGCGCCCCACGCCGTGCTCGCAGTGCGCGTACAGCACTCCGCCCGCGTCCAGCCGGGGCAGCGCCCAGCGCACTCCTTGCGACAGCTGCTCCACGGACGGCGGGTAGCGGTCCGTCACCGGCAGGCTGAGCAGCTCGATGCCCAGCGCCGCCAGCGCCTCGCGGTCGTCACAGCGCTCCGCGCGCAGGTCGATGACGCAGGTGATGCCCCGGGCCTTCAGCTCGCCGTAGCGCGCGCGGGACACGCCGCCGCCCACGTGCAGCCACGGGTTCACCTGGGACACGTTGAGGGCGCGCTTGCCGGGCAGCTTGGTGGTCCACTCCACCCCGCGCGCCACCACCCGCAGCACCTGCTTGCGCACGAACCCCCGGACCCCGGGGACGTGATGCACCGACCGCAGCAACGACTCGCTCACGCTTGAAGACCCCTGCCGGCTACTCGCCTTCCACCGACACTTCCATCAACCCTTCCACCGGCGCCTTGCCCGGGCGCTCCATCACGCCCCGCAGCAGGTACGTCACCGGCGAGCCCACCACGGGCCGCACCAGCCCACTCAGCACTCCCAGCGACTCCACCGGTGCACTGCGCTGAAGCAGGGAGGTGCCGCGCAAAGTCAGCGCCGGCTTGCCGTCGCGGTCGGTGAGCTCCGCCCGCCACGTGCTCTTCTCCTTCGTGCCCGTCTGCGTGACCGTGAAGGACTCCAGGAGCCGCGCGGCCCCCTTGCCCTCCCAGACGTAGACAGGCGCGTAGTCGCCCTCCTGCCCCTCGCGCGCCAGCACCACCATGTGCTGCGGACCCTTCATCGCGCGGAAGCGCACCCAGCGCTTCGCCAGCTTCGCCGGCGCCACCGTGCTGCGCGAGTGGTCCACGTACCCGCCGCCCGCCAGCGTCACCGCCGCGGACTTGGGCACCTGGAGCGTCAGCTTCACGGGGCTCGCGCCCAGCAGCACCTCGTGGCGGTAGCGGTCCTTGCCGTTCTCCACCACGGAGCCCTCCGGCGACCACGGCTCGGGCTTCTTCGCGTACTCCAGCGTCACCCGCCCGTTGTCCAACGCCGCGTCCACCGTCAGGCCCGCGTCCGTCGCCTGGGCCGTGCACGTGCCCAACTTGAGCGTGTCCGTGTCGGGCGTGTAGCCCCACTCCTTCGCCCCCATGCGCGTCTGCGGCGACCAGGCAGGCTTGCCCGGCCGCAGCACGGTGGCGCGGCAGATGCCCGTGCGCGACCCCGGGCCAATGTTCGTCACCGACAGGTTCACCGTCACATAGGTGCCGTCGTCCGCATCCGCCACGAAGGTGAAGCTCTCTCCGTACCGGTCGCTGGAGTCGAAGGACAACCCCAGCACGCCGCCCGCCGCCGCCACCCCCGGAAGCGAAAGCAGGGCCCCCACCAGCAGGGCCCTCAAGCCGCGGGCGCGCGTGTCACGCCGCATGGGGCCGCTGCTCCAGGAGCTCGTCCGAGTTGTCGTTGAAGACGTAGTCGCGCTGCAGGGGCAGGTTCCACGCGAAGTACACGACGCCGCGCACCAGCCACCAACCCAGCGTGTACGCCAGCTGCGGGTGCAGCGTGAGCAACGCCACGCCGCCCGCGTTGAGCAGCGCGCTGGTCGCGCTCACCAGCGTGTAGCGCGCCAGCTGCGGCGCCACCGCACCCTGGCTGCGGAAGGTGATGACCCGGTTGATGGAGTAGTTCACCACGCCGCCCAGCACGCAGCCGGCCACCGTGGCCCACACCGGGGAGATGCCTCCCCACTCCACCATGCCCAGCACCGCCACGAAGTCCACCGCCGTGGCGATGGCGCCCGCCGCCGCGTTGAAGCCGAACAGCGCCACGCCCGAGCGCTGCTTCACCGGCTTCTTGGGCGTCAGGGCCCGCACCAGCGTGCGGAAGCGCGCCAGCGCCGTGACGTTGCTCAGGACGGCCACGAACACCAGGCCCGCCACCGCCAGCCAGTGCATGGGGTGCTTCTCCGTCGGCCAGAACAGCGCCTCCAGGATGGGCGACAGCGCCGTGCCCACGCCCAGGAACAGCACCCGCTCCAGCCGCTGCATCGCGCCGTCGCGCACGCTCACGCCCAGGCCTTCACCCTTGGCGCGCACGTACGGCACCAGCGAGGAGCCCATCAGCGCACCCAGCGCGGGCAGCAGCACCCAGGTGTCCCGGTAGTACCAGGCCAGGCCCATCAGGATGGCGGAGTCCACGTACCGGTCCAGCACGGAGTCCAGCGCCGCGCCCGCGGGGTTGGCCTCCTTGCGGGTGCGCGCCACGCGGCCGTCCATCACGTCCAGCACGCCCGCCAGGAGGAACAGCCAGCCGCCCAGCGCGAACCGGCCCGCCGCCACCGCCACGCCGGACGACACGCCCAGCAGGCCCGACAGCATGGACAGCGCGTTGGCCGGAAGGCCCGAGCGCAGCAGCACCCGCCACAGCGGCTGGATGACCCAGAAGAAGTAGTGGCGCAGGAAGAAGCCCACCAGCACCGACTTGCCGCGCGTCAGTGTCTCCTCGTCTCGCGGGATGCCCTTGATGGCACAGCGGATACAGAAGAGCACCAGGCCCACGAGGAAGTACGCGACCGCGAACAGCGCGGGCGCCAGCGCGGTCCAGATGCGCGCCGAAGGGGACAGGTCGCCACTCAGCAAGGCCAGCATGTTGTCATGCACGGGTGTTCCCTCCAGACGGCAGGGTCAAGGGCGCCACTCCTGGCGCTTCCATGGCCCGTCTTGCGAAGACAGCCCTCACGACGACGAAGGCCACGACCGCCGCGATGCTTCCCGCGAGCACGTCGAGGACATAGTGGTGCGTGAGATACACGGCGGAAAAAGCGACGAGCAGCGCGAACAGGATGGTGCCCACCCGCCACGCGGGGCCCTTGTGCCAGAGCACGAGCACCATCATCAGCGGGTAGGCCGCGTGCAGCGACGGCATGGCCCCGAAGACGTTGGGGTTCTTGGCGTAGAAGTTCGCGAAGTAGTGGATGCCGAAGAAGGCATCGAAGCGCGCGGTGCCCGCCGGACTGGGCGGCGCCGACAGGTCCGCGAGTCCCGGCCCGTACTTCAGCACGTACCAGGGGGGAGCCGCGGGGTAGATCACGTAGGTGACCACGCCAATGGCGTTCACCACGAAGAAGGCCCAGCACAGCTGTTCGAAGCGCACGTCCTTCTTGAAGAAGAACAACAGCGCCACGAGGAAGACCTCGTAGAGGTAGGCCGCGTAGGCCCAGCCGCACAGCAGGTCCAACGGTGTGTTGGGGTGACGCGACCACCACTCGGGCCAGTGCGTTCCGCCCGGGGCGGGGAACAGCAGCTTCTCCAGGTTCCACAGGTCGCCGGTGTGGATGGTGCCGCGCACCCCCAGCCACAGCGCCTGGCTGTCCAGGATCATACCGGTGAGCCACAGCGGGAACGCGCCGCGGAGGAACCGCCGCGGGCCGGCGCCGGCCCAGGCCAGCACCACCAGCAGCAGGTCCGCCGCGACGTGCTCCCACCGGACGCGGCCGGTGGAGACCACCAACGTGAAGTGGCCCGCCGCCATGACGGTGACGAGCCACTTGAACGCGGAGTCGTTCTTAGCGGGCGAGCGGGAGGTCATCCCCGTAGTAGTCCAGCCCCAGGTGGGTGATGGGCTCTTCGCCCGCGACGACGCGCAGCGTGTTCTTCAGCTTGGTCAGCTGGATGAACAGGTCGTGCTCCACCGGCAGACCCGGGTGGGCCATGGGGCTCTTGAAGTAGAAGGACATCCACTCCTGGATGCCCCGCCACTCCATCCGCTTCGCCAGGTCCAGGAACAGCGCGATGTCCAGCACCAGCGGCGCCGCCAGGATGGAGTCGCGGCAGAGGAAGTTGACCTTGATCTGCATCGGGTAGCCCAGCCACCCGGTGATGTCGATGTTGTCCCAACCCTCCTTCGCGTCGCCGCGGGGCGGGTAGTAGTGGATCGACACCTTGTGCGAGTACTTGTTGTACAGCTCCGGGTACAGGTCCGGCTGCAGGATGGTGTCGAGCACGCTCGACTTGGTCACTTCCTTGGCCTTGAAGGCCTGGGGATCATCCAGCACCTCGCCGTCACGGTTGCCCAGGATGTTGGTGGAGAACCACCCCTCCAGGCCCAGCATGCGCGCCTTGAGCGCGGGCGCGATGACCGTCTTCATCATCGTCTGGCCGCTCTTGAGGTCACGGCCCGCGACGGGCACGCCCTCCAGCTTGGCCATCTCCTGCAGCGCCGGCGTGTCCACGGAGGCGTTCGGCGTCCCGTTGGCGAACGGCACGCCTTCCTTGATGGCCGCGTAGGTGTAGAGCGCCGTGGGGTTGATGTCCGGGCTGTTGGCGTCCAGCGCCTTCTCGAAGTTGGCCAGCGTCTGGAAGGCCTCCGGCAGCGGGCGGAAGGTCTCCACGCTGCTGCACACCACCATCACGGCGCGCTTGGCGTTGAGCTCCTTCTTGAAGTCCCGGATGTCCTGGCGGATGGCCTCGATGCTCTCGCGGTGCGTCTTCGTGGCCTTGATGTGGTTGGCCGCGATACGGCGCACGAACTCCGGATCATGCACGCCCGGCTTCGGCTTGATGCCCTGGAGGAAGGGCTTCACCTGCTCCAGGTGCTTGTCGGTCAGCACGCCCGAGCGCACGGCCACCTGGTAGGCGTCCTCGCTGATGATGTCCCACGCGCCGAAGACGACGTCGTCCAGCGTGGCCAGCGGCACCAGCTCGTTGAGCTTCACGGTGCGGCCGTCGGTGCGCTTGCCCAGGCGGGCCGTGCCCATCTGCGTGAGCGAGCCAATGGGGGCGCCCTTGCCCTGCCGCGCCAGCTCCACACCCGCCATCAGCGTGGTGGAAACCGCGCCCAGGCCCGGGATGAGCACCGCCAGCTTGCCCTCGGGCTTCGCGACCTTCTTCTTATTCTCCATCGTCCTGATTCCTTCGAATGGCGGGAAATCGCTCCGCCCAATGAGCGTCTCCGAGTCCGTTCCATCCGGCGCCGGCAAAAATGCCGGACGGAAGGTGGAAAATCTCGAAAGCGGATGGTTGATACTCTAAACCGTCTGTCACTTCAACGTGATGTGCGGACGGTTTGCGGCTCGTACCACGGCGGCGCTCGGCTGCATGACTCGGGCCGGGGCCCCGCTACAAGCCAGGACGAACGGCGCTGTCAGAGAAACAGCAACCATGGGACAAAAGTCTCACCCACCACGGCGAGCTCCCTGGGGGCGCTCGCCGGGTGGGTCCAGGTGCGTCAGTTCTGAGGCTGTCCTGCTTTCACACACCCCCTGACACACGTGTCAGGATTTGAGAGCGTGGGAACCGCCGGCCTTCCGGCGGCCCCGTTCGGGTTCCCGTCAGTTGTGGCGGGGGGCGCCCCGGTCGAGCTTCTGGTTGTCGCCCGGGTGGTACTTATCGCCGGTGAGGACGGCTTTCACGAACCCGACCAGCTGGACCATCTTGCTGTTGGGCGTGTCCCAGTACTCGGCCTTCTCGACGGAGACGCGCAGCAGGGCCAGGTTCGGATCATCCAGACCCTGGGGGAACCAGGCCTTGAGGGCGGGGTTCCACAGCTCCTTGGCCTTGGCCTTGTCGCGGATCAGCGCGCAGCGGCCGCTGACGGACACGTACCGGTCCCGGGTGGGGTCTGAGTAGGCGAGGCTGACGTGGTGGTCCTTCTGCACCTCGTCCACCTTGTGGGTGTGGTCGTTGGTGAAGAACCACAGCTCCCCGTCGAAGTCCTTGTCGTAGGTCCACATCGGCCGGCTGCGCAGGCTGCCGTCGGCGTCCACGGTCGTCATCATCGCGACCTTGATGCCGTGGATGAGCTTGCCCAGGTGCTCCACCACGTCCTGCGGACTCTTCGTCGTCGTCATGTGCTCGCCTCCCTTGGCGGTTGAAGGTAGGCAGCGGCCGGGCAGCGAACATCGTCCGCACCGCCGGGTCGGCACCCCGGCAGCCGGGCGTGTGATAGGGGGCGTGCCGGGCCCACTCGCTTGTTTCGTCTTTCGGAACGAGGCGCGACGGCCGGGAGCGACACGGATGCTGAAGACCGCGTGGAACGAGTGGAGCCTGAAGGCGCTGCAGCTGGAGACGGCCCTGCTGGCGCTGGAGGAGATTGAGCTGCCGGACGCGATGCACGCGCTCCAGGACGCCGCCCAGCAGAAGCTGCTGGAGCTGGCGCGGGCGTGGCAGAAGACGCAGCCCGCGAAGGAGCCGCGCGAGTGGGCGCGCGAGGAGAAGGCGGGCGGCACGCCTCGCGACGAGGAGCTGGCGGACCTGGTGAAGGGCTTCCGCGAGGACGGCAAGACGTGGACGCTCTACCGCCTCACCAGCGACAAGAAGGAAGTGGTGGAGACGGTGGTGTCCGAAGGGCGCGCGTGCATGGCGGCGGGTGGCGAGTACTACCTGGGCCAGTGGGACGCGGAGGACGGCGTGCTGGAGGTGGGGCGCGACGACGAGGCCGGCGAGCCCGGCACCGGGCTGGTGCTGGAGCCGGGCGGCGAGCTGCGCTACTCGCCGTCTCCCGACCTGTAGTCCGCGCGGATCAAGACTCGAAGAGCTTCACCATCCGCGCGCGCAGCTTCTCGTCGGGGAGCCGTCCGAAGCCCGCCTTCACGTTGTCCTCCAGGTGGGCGGGGTCGGACGTGGCGGGGATGGGGCAGTTCACGGCGGGGTGGCCCAGGATGAACTTGAGGAAGAACTGGGCCCAGCTGGAGCAGTCGAACTCCGTGGCCCAGTCCGGCAGGGGGCGGCCCTTCATCTTGCGGAAGAGGTTGCCCTTGTCGAAGGGCTCCATGACGAGCACGGCCACGCCGTGCTCCCTCGCCGCGGGCAGCAGGCGCGCTTCGGCGTCGCGCATCGCGAGCGAGTAGGGCAGCTGCACGAAGTCCAGCTTGCCGCCCTGGATGTGCTTCTCCAGGTCGTCGAAGGCGCTGCGCAGGTAGTGGGTGACGCCCACGTAGTGGATCTTCTTCGCGGCCTTCATCTCCCGCAGCACGGGCAGATGCACGTCCACGTCCAGCAGGTTGTGCACCTGCATCAGGTCCATGCGGCCGTGGCCCATCTTCTGGAGGGACGCTTGTATCTGCGCCGCCCCCTCCGCCTTGCCGCGCGTCCAGACCTTGGTGGCGAGGAACGGCGTCTTCTCCTGGCCGGACTGCTTCAGCAGGTCGCCCACGACGGCCTCGGAGCGGCCGTACATGGGGGACGAGTCGATGAGGCGCGCGCCCGAGTCGAAGAACTTCTGGAGGACCTGGGCCAGGGGGGCGCGTTCGTTCGCGGCGCCGCCGACGTCGAAGGTCTGCCAGGTGCCCATGCCGATGACGGGCAGGGCTTCGCCGGAGCTGGGGATGGGGCGGGTGAGCATGCGGGGACTCTGGGCCAGGGCGGAGAGGGACGGCGCGAGCGCGGCGCCGATGCCCGCCACCAGGACCTCGCGGCGGGAAGGGTGGGGAGGACGGGACGGGCGCATGGGGGAAGCGTAGCGGCCGGGCGCGCCGGACACCGGGCTTCGTGAAGGTGAAGACGGGCAGGTGACAGTTCTGGAAGGCCGCGGTGTTCCCTTCGCCGAATCCTTTTTCAGGAAGGTCCAGGCGATGAAGCGCAAGGTCGCGGTGTGTGTCGGGGTGATGGTCGCGGTGGCGGCGGGAGCGGCCGGAGCCGAGGAGCGCACGGAAGGGACCGCTGCTCCGGAGTCACACTTCGCTCCCGTGCAGGAGGCACCGGCTCCCACGGCCGTCGCGATTCCTGTCGCGGCGCTGTCCCCCGCGCCCCTCGTGGAGGCCGCGACAGGCGGTGAGCCCGCGGGGGCCACGGTGGCGCGGCAGCGTTCGGACACGGAGGAGATCCACGTCCCGGTGGTGCTGATGGCGCTGCCGCACGTGAGCACGGCGGGCACGGCCACGGAGCGGCTGGTGACCACGTTCGCGCTCGGTGCGCTCGCGACGCATGCGAAGCGGGTGGATGGCGCGGCCATGTCCCTGGGCGCGAACTGGGTGGGCGAGGATTTGTCCGGCGTGCAGCTCGCGCTGGGAGCCAATGTGGTGCGAGGCACCGCGTCCGGCGCGCAGTTCGCCACCGGAGGCAATATCGTCACGGGAGAACTGGACGGTATTCAGGCCGCGGTGGGCCTCAACGTGGTGAAGGGCGCGGCGGCGGCCGGCCAGTTCTCCGTGGGCGGCAACGTGGTGGGCGGCGAGCTGTCCGGCGGACAGTTCTCCGTGGGCGCCAACATCGCGGGCTCGGGTGGCGTGGGGGGCCAGTTCACGGTGGGCGCGAACATCGCGACCGCGCAGTTCAAGGGCGCGCAGTTCGCGGCGGGCGCGAACATTGCTTCGACGATGTCGGGTCTCCAGGCCTCCTCGGGCTTCAACTACGCGGGCCGGATGGACGGCGCGCAGTTGTCGCTGCTCAACGTGGGCGGGGACGTGTCCGGCGCGCAGGTGGGGTTGATCAACGTCGCGGGCAAGGTGGACGGCCTCCAGCTGGGGTTGATCAACGTCGCGCGTGAGTCCCAGGGCGAGGCGCTGGGCCTGCTCAGCTTCATCGGCAACGGTCAGGCGAACCTGCAGCTGTGGGCCAGCGACCTCGCGTACACCAACGTCGCGGTGAAGTTCGGCGGACGGCACTTCCACACGCTGCTGACGCTGGGCTTCAACCCGGGCACGGACACGCACCGCCGCCGTTACGTGGGAGGCATGGGCTTTGGCGCGCACATCCCCGCGGGGCCATTGTTCTTCGACCTGGATGTCATTGGCAGCGGCGTCCACACGGACAACCTCTTTCGCGATGGCGACGGCCTGAACGTACTGGGACAGTTGCGGCTGGTGGCGGGTTGGCAGGTGGCGAAGCGTTTCGCGCTCATCGGTGGCGTCACCGGCAACACGCTCGTGACCTGGGACAACGGGGACCGTTGGGAGGAGCTGGGCATCGGGCCCGAGTGGCGCAGCGTCTCCGATGGGGGACGCACCACCGTGCGTGTGTGGCCGGGCGTCCTGCTGGGCGTGCAGATCTGACGCGGCATTCGATTCGAAGTCCGGGAGGGGAACATGTGGAAGCGTTTGGGAGTGGCCGCGCTCGCGGCGGGACTGCTGTCCGGCTGCTACTTCACCGATGAGGTGCAGGGCGACGGCAACACCGTCACGGAGTCGCGCGTGGCGACCGAGTTCTCCACCGTGGAGAACCGGGGCTCGATGGAGGTGGTGATTCGCGAAGGTGAGGTGCCGGACGTGAAGGTCACGCTGGATGAGAACCTCCAGCACCGCGTGCGCACCTTCGTGTCGCCCGGCAACACGCTGGTCATCGAGACGGATGGCTCGTTCGCGCCCCGGGGTCCGGCGCGCGTGGAGATCCTGGTGCCGCGCATGGTGGGCGCGACGCAGGACGGCTCCGGCATCCTGCGCGTGGAAGGCTTCGAGCGGGTGAAGGAGGACGTGAAGCTGGTGGCGAAGGGCTCCGGCTCCCTGCGCTTCTGCGGCGGGGTGCGCACGCTGGATGCGAAGCTCAGTGGCTCCGGAAACATGGAGCTGTGCGCGGCCGGCGAAGGCATGGCCGAGTGGGTGGACCTGTCGCAGTCCGGCTCCGGCGACTTGAAGTTCGAGGGGGCGGCGAAGCATGTGCGCGCCCGGGTGGACGGCTCCGGCTTCACGACGCTCAAGGGCGTCACCAACCGGCTCGACGCCTGGCTGGATGGCAGCGGTGGTATCGGAGCCTCGGGCCTCCGGGCCGTGGACGTGAACATCACGTCGCAGGGCTCCGGCACCGTCGCCGCGTACGTGGACGGGGGCGGGGCGGTCGTCGTGCTCGACTCGTCTGGGAACGTGGACCTGTATGGCCATGCCCAGTCGACCCAGCTCCGGGTCAACGGCAGCGGCCGGGTCATCTGGCACTGACTAGCTTGTCCTCGACACCCGTGAAGTGCGCGGGTGGAGAGGCAGGCGGGCCATGGCAGGGACCATGCGGGCGATGGTGCTCCACGCACCTGGACAGCGCCTGCGGCAGGAGGAGCGGCCCATTCCGGAGCCCGGGCCGGAGCAGGTGTTGTTGAAGGTGCACGCCTGCGCGGTGTGCCGCACGGACCTGCACGTGGTGGATGGAGAGCTGACGCGCCCGAAGCTGCCGCTGGTACCGGGCCACGAAATCGTGGCCACGGTGGTGGAGACGGGCGCGCGGGTGGAAGGCTTCGCCCCCGGGCGGCGAGTGGGCGTGCCGTGGTTGGGGTGGAGCTGCGGGCAGTGCCGCTTCTGCCGCTCCGGCCGGGAGAACCTCTGCGACACGGCGCGCTTCACCGGCTACGACATCGACGGGGGCTTCGCGGAGTACACCGTCGCGGATGCGCGCTTCTGCTTCCCGCTGCCGCCGTCGTACCGCGACGTGGAGGCCGCGCCGCTGATGTGCGCGGGGCTCATCGGCTACCGCAGCCTGCGCATGGCGGGGGAGGGCCCCCGGCTGGGGCTGTATGGCTTTGGCGCCGCCGCGCACATCCTCATCCAGGTGGCGCGGCACCAGGGGCGCCGCGTGCATGCCTTCACTCGCGAGGGTGACGCCAGGGGCCAGGCCTTCGCGCGGGAACTGGGCGCGGTGTGGGCGGGGAGCTCGGACACGCCGCCGCCGGAGCCGCTGGACGCGGCCATCCTCTTCGCTCCCGTGGGCGCGCTGGTGCCCGCCGCGCTGAAGGCCGTGGACAAGGGCGGCGTGGTGGTGTGCGGCGGCATCCACATGAGTGACATCCCGTCCTTCCCCTATTCGGTGTTGTGGGAGGAGCGCGGGGTGCGCTCGGTGGCGAACCTCACGCGTCAGGACGCGATGGACTTCCTGGCGTTGGCGCCGCGAGTGCCCGTGCGCACGGAGGTCCAGGTGTTTCCCCTGTCCGCCGCGAACGAGGCGCTCCAGGCCCTGCGCGAAGGTCGAGTGCGAGGGGCCGCGGTCCTGGACATGACGGCGGCGGAGTAGGGCCGCATTGGAGCGAGTGCCCGCGCGCCTGGCTGCCCGGATGCTTGGAGTCAGGGGGAATGCACAGCTTTGGCGGCATGGAGGCTGTGCACCCCATGAAAGCGCTTCAGGAGACGGGACCGTTCGCTGGCTACGACTCGGATCACCACCCGCTGGGCTCGTACGCGGCGCTCATCGGGACGTTCAGCACGTCGCTGGTCGGCTTCCTGGGCTGGATGAATGCCTCCGGGCGTCGGTTGCCGGAGCGCCTGGGGTGGAAGGACCTGGCGCTGTTCGGCGTCGCGACGCACGCGGTGACGCGGTTGGTGGCACTGGACCGGGTCTTCAGCGTGTTCCGGGCACCGTTCACGCGCTACGAGTCCGACAGCACCGCGGGCGAGGTGGTGGAGACCGCGCGCGGCGAAGGCCCACGGCGCGCGCTGGGCGAGCTGCTGGATTGTCCCTTCTGTCTGACGCCGTGGGTGGCCTCGGGCTTCATGGTGGCCTCGACGGTGCGCCCGCGTGAGACGCGCTTCGTGGCCTCCGTGTTCGCGCTCAGCGCGGCGTCCTTCTTCCTGCACCGGGCCTACGAACGGGTGGGCGAAGGGCTGCACCGCACCCGAGCGCAGGCGCGAATCCTGGAGAAGGAGCAGAAGAAGGACTCCGACGCGGGCGTACAGTTCCCCGGTCGTGGGCCGCAGGTCGTCGAGCCCGGCCGCGCACCCATCCCGTCTCCGAGCTGACCTCTTCACCGTGAGTCACTGCGCCTTGTTTCTGGCAATGGCTGGAGGGACCGCGTCGTAATCCAGGCATGCATCTCTTCCTCCTCGTGGGAGGCCTGCTGACGGCGGCCCCCTCCCCGTACCTGGACTCGCGGACCACCGGCGCCGCGTATTGCTACGACCCGGAGAGCCCCGTGCTGCACGAGGCCTTCCGCCGACCGAAGCCCACGCCCGACACGCGCGTGGACAGCGCCGCGCTGGCGGAGGACGTGCGCTTCCTGCACCAGGTCCTGCGCACCACGTACTCAGGCTGGCCGGAGCTGCTCGCGCACCGCACCTTTGATCCGGATGCCTTCTTCCGGGATTGGAGCGCGAAGGTGGCCGCATCCGGGCCCACCGTGTCCTTCCAGGACGGCGTGCTTACGCCGACCATCGCCGTCCGCGAGGCGCTGACGGACAACCACTTCGGTCCGTCCGGCCTCCTGAGCATGCTGCGCGAGGAGCCACGGCTCGCCTTCCGCGAGTACCAGGCCGACGCACCTCCGGGACTCCAACTCACGTCCTGTGACGCGAACACCGTGGAGGGCGCGCAGGCGGACACACTGCGGGTGGCGCCGGTGCTGAAGCCGGATGGCTCCCGCGCACAGCGGCTCACCGTTTCCGCGCGAGGCGGAGGTGATGCACGGACGCTCCGCTGCGGCGACACGTCGCTGCCGCTCAAGGTCCGTCCGCCGCGTCCGGCCCGTGAGTTCGCGCCGAAGGACATCTACACATACGAGCCGAAGGGCGACGTGGGCATCATCACCCTCCGCCGCTTCTCAGGCCCGCCAGAAGCGGAGGCCGGGCTGCGCCAGTTCGTCGCGGACGCGCCGAAGCACCGCAAGCACAAGCTGCTGGTGTTCGACCTCCGAGGCAACAGCGGCGGCAACGACGGCTACGTCTACGAGTGGCTGGACACGATGGTGCGCGGGCCGTGGTTCTCCTCCGGCGAGGTGTGGATGCACGGCGCCTTCTTCCCGTGCTTCGAATGGAACTCGCGCGTGCAGCGGCAGGCGATGGATGGACGGCTGGACACGCCGGAAGCAAAGGCCGAACGTGAAGCCATCCGGCCGAAGTGGCCCGTGACGCCGGAGCCCTCGCGGCCCGTGTTCGACAGCGGCCGCGCGGAAGGCCATGCGAAGACGCCCTTCACCGGGCGCATCGTGGTGCTGGTGGACCGGGACTCCGCGTCCTCGGGAGAGAGCGGCGCCTACGCGCTGCACCGCGCCACGGGAGCGCCGCTGGTGGGCGAGAGGACCGGAGGTTTCCTCACCTACGGCAACGCGCCTGGCTTCGTGCTGCCGCGCACGGGTTTCGCGTGGGTGGTGCCCACCAAGCGCAATTATTTCGCCGACCCCGTGGAGGGCGTGGGACACGCCGTGCAGGTGTATCTGGACGCGGAGGCGCTGGGGCGGCCAGTAGCGGAGCTGCTGCCTCGCTTGCGCAAGCTGCCGTGAGTCAACGTGCCCCATGCACACGGGCGCGTGTCCCGTCATGCCCCGTCAAATGGGGGCCGTTATAGGCAGTTCCGTGGGCCCGGGGCGTTGGCCGGGCTCATGCAATGCCTTGAATCCACACCGGCTCCAGAGCACGGAGCCCTACCCGAGGCGGACGATGAAGCGCGCACTGCGAATCACCTACCGGGGCATGGAAACGAGCGACACCCTCAACGAGCACATCCGCGACCAGGTGGACAAGCTGGAGCAGTTCCACGACGGCATCACCGGCTGCAACGTGGTGGTGGAGGAACCGCACCGCCACCACGCCCAAGGGCACCACTTCCACGTGCGCGTGGAGCTGCACGTGCCGGGGAAGGACATCGTCGCGGACCGGGAGCCTCTGGAGTTCACGGCCCACGCGGATGCCTACCAGGCCGTCACCGACGCGTTCGAAGCCGCGCGGCGCCAGCTTCAGCACCACGTGGACCGCCAGCACGCGCACCACCGCTAGTCATTGCAGGCTGACCGTGGTGCGCAGGAGCGCCAGGTACGACCAGTCGCGCGTGGGCATCTCCACGGGCGGCGTGTCGTAGTGGTTCACGTAGCCCGCGACGCCGAAGCCGAGGAATCGCGTGACCCACCAGTGGAACGCCAGCGCGCCGGCCGTGGTGCCTCCGGGCACCACATCCGGTGCGCCCCGTCCCAGCCACAGCCGCTCCACGCGCGCGGCCAGCTCCAGTGAGCCGGACGGGATGCCCTCCGAGCCCACGCCCGCGAGCGGCTCGGGCCACCGCGCCCCCTTGCGCGGCATGCCCCGAATCACCCAGGACGCCTCCACGCCCAGGCCCTGGCTGCTCATCGTGGGCAGGGATTCGCGCGGCGTGGCCGGGTTGCCGTCCGTGTCGCGCGAGCGGTGCTCCCACGCGGCGGCTGCCTGCACGTCCACGCGCACCGGCCCCGCGTCCAGCCGCCCGTGAGCCTCCGTCACGGTGCGGTAGCCGGACACCGGAGGCGGCCGGTAGAAGAGGAAGTTCTGCGCCCCTCGCCCGCCGATGCCGGGCCGGTCGAAGGCGTCCTCCACGTGCGCGCCCGCGCCCACGCGGACTCCGGAGTGGCGCACGTCCAGGCGTAAGTCCACGGAGGGCTGGGCGTTGTCGTTGCCCAGCGGGCTGCCAGAGCCGTTGCCCAGCCGCAGCCAGCCTTCCAGGGGCAGCGACGCGGGCGTCCACTGCACCTCCGCGCCCAGGTCGCGGCGGGCCCAGAACGCCGCCGTCACCAGCGGCAGCTCCGGGATGGGGAGCGTCTCGATGCTCTGGTCTCGTCCGGCGGGGAACAGCGGCGTCTTCGCGTAGCCCACGGAGAAGCGCAGCCCGTCGATGACGAGGAAGTCCACGTACGCGTCCAGCAGCGCGGGCTTCTCTTGCGCCCACTCCGCCGTGCCCACGGCGACCAGCCAGGGCACGGGCTGGCCTCGCCCGCCCAGGCGCAGGCGCGCCAGGTTGAAGCCGTTGTGCCCTTCGATGTCGTCCGCGTGGACGCGGTAGTCCACCTCAGCCACGAAGGTGGGAGTGAAGCGCGGGTAGTTCTCCTCCTGCGCCAGGGCGGTTCCTGACGCGAGCAGGGCCAGCGTGAACAGGGGAGCGGACTTCATTCGAGCGGGATGATGCGCAGGGTGTGGTTCGTGCCGTCCGCCGGAGTGCCGTCATGGTCGGCGATGAAGAGGCGCTTGTTCTTCGCGTCGTAGGCCAGGCCGTGCGGTTGCTGGAAGCCGCCGGCCAGCACGCTCACCTCGCCAGACTGACGGATGCTCAGCACGGTGCCGTCGCGGCTGCCGGTGAGCAGCGTGTCGTTGGGGCCCACGGCCAGCAGGTCCGGGCTGTTCAGCGTGGCGAAGGCCACCAACTGCGACGGCGCGGACAGCGGCGAGCGGTACACCTTCCCGGCGATCTGATCGCTGATGTAGAGCGTGTCGTTCACCGCGAGCACGCCCACGGGCTTCACCAGGGCTCCGACGATTTCCTGCTCGGTGCCTTCCAGACCCAGTCGGGCAACGCTGCCCACGTTCACGTTGTTGTTGCGCACGAAGTAGCCGTCCAGCAGTTGCCCGTCATTGGTGACGGTGATGCCGATGCGGCGGCGCTCCGGAGGCAGGTTGGGAACGATGGCGGAGGTGCCGTCCGGCTTGACGTAGACGACATCGCCCGCGGTGCCGCCGCCGAAGCGCACCACCACCAGCGTGCCGTCCGCCATCCGCACCATCCCGCCCAGGCCCGGACCATCCGCGGGAGCCGCGGGCAGATCCGCCACCTTCGTGATGCCCTCGCCGTCGCGGTAGCGCAGCACGCGGTTGTTCTCGTCGTCGGCCATGTAGAGGGTCGCGCTCTCCGCGTCCCACCAGAGTCCGTTGGGGTCGCCGTCCACGGCGATGGTCTTGGGACCCCGCTCGATGACGGGATTCTCCGTGGGGTCGTTCACCTCGGGGGACGACGAGCAACCCACGGCGGCCAGCGTCATACCCAGCAGGGCAGGGAAGAGGATTCGCATGGAACGTCCTCCTATCGCAGGAGGGAGGGCCGGGGAACACGGACGCTGGACACTGACCCTGCCATGGGGGGCACGACGCCGCAGGGGCGTTGGAGCGTGCGGATGTCCGGCGTTGATCGGATGGGCGCGGGAGCGTGTCTGACGTTGGACGTCCCGAGGGAAGGGCGGTTGGCGCGATGAGGCGTCTGGGATTGGCTCCGCGCGCTTTCCATCCGCGAGGGAGCCGCCCATGTCGCTCGACCACTACGTCACCCTGGGCCGCTCCGGCCTGCGCGTCAGTCCCTTCTGCCTGGGCGCCATGACGTTCGGCGAGGACCTGGGCTGGGGCAGCAGCGTGGAGACGTCCAACGCCATCCTGGACCGCTTCATCGAGCGGGGCGGGAACTTCATCGACACGGCGAACGTGTACACGTTCGGGCACGCGGAGAAGATCATCGGGGACCACATCGGGAAGCACCCCGCGAAGCGCGACCGGGTGGTCATCGCCACGAAGTTCTTCGGCAACCTCTTCGAGAGGGATCCGAACGGCGGCGGCGCGGGCCGCAAGTCGGTGATGGCGGCGTGTGATGAATCGCTGCGCCGACTTCAGACGGACTACATCGACCTGTACTGGATGCACGCCTGGGACGCGAACACGCCCATCGAGGAGACGATGCGGGCGCTGGACGACCTGGTGCGCTCCGGCAAGGTCCGCTACGTGGGCTTCTCCGACACGCCCGCGTGGAAGGTGGCGCAGGCGCAGGTGACGGCCTTCTTCCGGGGCTGGGCGCCGCTGGTGGCGTTGCAGATCGAGTACTCGCTGCTGGAGCGCACGGTGGAGGGCGAGCTCATCCCGATGGCGAGGGAGCTGGGGCTCGGCGTGACGCCGTGGTCGCCGCTGCGCAGCGGGGTGCTGAGCGGCAAGTACACGCGGGAGAACGCGGGCAAGCAGAAGGCGGACCGGGGCGCGTGGGCGGAGGCGTCGCTCAACGAGAAGACCTACAGGCTCATCGATGTGCTCCAGCGCGTGGCGAAGGAGCAGAACACCTCGGTGGCGCGAGTGTCGCTGGCCTGGGTGCAAGGCCGGCCGGGCGTGGCGTCCACCATCCTGGGTGCGCGCACGCTGGAGCAGTTGGACACCAATCTGGGTGCGCTGGACGTGAAGCTCACGCCGGAGCAGGTGAAGGCGCTGGATGACGAATCCCAGCCCACGCTCAACTTCCCGGCGGTCTTCCTCCAGGGAGCACCGTCCTTCATGCACGCGGGCCTGCGCGTGAACGGAGTCCAGGCCCCGCCCAGCAACCTGACGCCCAAGCCGGGTGCCCCTCGGTACTGAGGTGGCACGCCGGGCCGGGAAGCGCCGTGTCGGGACGTTCTGTATGATACGTACAGAACGTACGTTTCCTGGGGAACGGCCATGATGGAAGTCAGCATCACCGAAGCGCGCGACGACCTGGCGGAGCTGCTCAACCGGGCGGCCTACGGGAAGGAGCGGCTCGTCCTGACCCGGCACGGCAAGAAGCTGGTCGCGGTGATTCCCTTCGAGGACCTCCAGGCACTGGAAGCGCTGGAGGACCGGCGTGACATCCAGAAGGCGGATGCCGCACGCCGGGAGTCCGAGGGCCAGCCTCGCGTTGCGTGGAAGCAGGTGAAGGCGGAGCTGGGGCTCGCGAAGAAGGCGAAGAAGACGGCTAGCGGTAGATCTCCCGCCGGTGGCCCAGCTCGACGATCAACACCACGAGCCGGCCGTCCTCGACCCGGTAGATGACGCGGTAGTCGCCAATGCGGATCCGCAGTTAGTCACTGCCCTTGAGCTTCTCCGCGCCCACGGGCCGGGGCTCCGTGGCCAGCGCGTCGATCCGCTTCGCGATGCGGCGCTGATGGACCGGATCCACCGCGGCGAGCTGCTTCACGGCGGTCTGGAGGAACTCGACCGTATAGGTGGCGGAGGGCTTCGTGCTCATGCAGGGCGGGTAGGCCCCGAGTGTCTACCTCCCCCTCCTGACATGGCGGGTTGGCAGTGGAAAGCCGAACCCTGTCGGCACACCGGCGCACAGTGTGGAGTGCGGGGCCGTACGTTTCGGGCCTCGCGCGGGGGCAAATGACCGCTGGAGCGTTCACGGCTGGACGCTCGCGGTAGCGCGAACGGGGGTCGTTCCTAACATCGGCCCCCTGGCAGTGAGTCGGTGGTCTGGCGCGGTATGGGCGGCGGGGAGGGTGGCGTGAGCGAGCTACTGACGGGTGATGTGTCTTCGCGGGCGAAGTTGGGCGGTTCGGACTTCTCCCGCGACCCCGAGACCTTCGAAGCAGAGCTGGATGCGTGCCTGGATCGCGCGCTCTCCTCCGAGACCTCCGAAGAAGAGGACCTCGTGCCGGAGTCCTTCGCGACCGGCCCTCTGCGCACGCTGCTCGACCTGGCCTCCACGGAGGAGACCTGGCTCCAGTCGCTGCCGCCGCCGTCCAACGACAACGTGGAGCCCCAGCTCACGCTGTCCGCCGAGGCCGCGAACTTCGTCATCCCGGAGTGGCTGCGCGCGGATGAGTCCCCGTCCAGCACCTCCCAGGAGAACTCCTGTGGCGCCGTGACGTCGTGGGACGCCACGCCGCCGTCGCCCGTCTGGGCCACGCCCGGTTCTCCGGCCGAGGCCTACGCGCCGCAGCCGTGGATGCCCTACGCCCCCGTGGCGCCCGAGCCTCCGCCCGCCATCGCTGATGCGTCCACGCGCATCCTCGGCATGAGCCCCATGTCCTTCGTGAGCGCCATAGCGATGGGAGCGCTCGCCGCGGGCCTCCTCGTCGTCGCGGGCCTGCGCCTCACGTCGAAGGATGAGACGCAGCCCGCGCCGCAATCACAGGTCCTGAACAGCCCCCCCGTGGCAGCGTCGGGCTCCGCGACGACTCAGCCGGGCGCCGTCGCCGCGCGGATCGGCGCTCCGGGCACCCAGGGCTTCGCGACGACCCAGCCGGGCACGCAGGGCTTCTACGGTGTTCCCGGCACCCAGCTGGCCGCGCCGGACTTCTCGCAGTCCATCGCCGGAGGCGTGAACACGCCCGCCCTGACGGACGCACAGCGCGCCGCGCAGGCCCTCACTCCGAACACGCCCGTCCTCGCGGGCCCCGCGAGCGCGGGCCTGACCACCGGCCTGCACACGCTGGCTCCGGATCCCACGCCGTCCACGCAGCCCGCTCCGGTGACGCAGAAGAAGGCCCCCGTGGCCCAGCGCGCGGCCACGCTCGAAGCGCCCGAGGACAGCAGCGAGGTCCGTGAGATGTCCTTCGGTGGCGAAATCTCCGAGGAGGAGATGGCCCGGGCCCGTCAGGCCGCCGCCGAAGCCGAGGCGGAGGAAGCCGCGCAGCCCGGATCCGAAATCGACGAGGACTTCGCCCGCGAGCTCGGCTTCACCGACGAAGCGGAGGCCTCCGCCCCGAAGCAGGCCCAGGAGAAGACCGTCTACATCCCGCCGGCCCCGACCTCCGAGCGCGAGCAGCTCGTGCCCTCGGACATCACCAACGTGGTCGTCACGAACCAGCCCGCCATCGCCACCTGCGTCCAGAACTTCAAGGCCGGCACCGCCCTGGAGAACGGCGGCCGCTTCCAGATGCGCTGGTCCGTGGACACCGCTGGCACCGTCTCCGGCGTGGCCATGGAGACCGACGCCCTCAAGGGCTCTCCGCTCGCCGGCTGCATCGAGGACCAGGTGCGCGGCTGGAAGTTCCCCGTGCACCGCGTCGCCATGAACACCCCCGTGCACTACCCCTTCGTCTTCTAGCTGGACAGTCGAAACATTCATGGATATGTATATTCACGTCCATGAATGTTGACGTCTTCCAAACCCTGGCCGACCCCACGCGCCGCCGCATCGTCGAGGCGCTGAAGGGCGGCGAGCTTGCGGTGAACGACCTGGTGGAGCGGGTGGACATCCAGCAGTCGGGTGTCTCCCGTCATCTGGGGATCCTCCAGGAGGCGGGCTTCGTCCAGGTCCGCCCCGAGGGCACGAAGCGGCTGTACTCGCTTCGCCCGGAGCCCTTTCAGGAGCTCGATGCCTGGGTCACCGGGTATCGCAGCCTCTGGGAGGCCCGCCTCGACCGGTTCGGCCAGGCGCTCGAGCGAAGACGCAAGGCACGCACGGACGCCCCCAAATCCGAGGAAGACCCCACATGACGACCCCGACCGAAACCGCGAAGCGCAGCACCGTCACCTTCGACCGCAGCTATCAGGCGACGCTCGACGAGGTCTGGGAGCTGTGGACCACGAAGGACGGCTTCGAGTCCTGGTGGGGCCCCGAGGGCTTCTCCGTGAAGGTGCACGAGCTGAACGCGCGCCCCGAAGGCTTGCTGCGCTACGACATGATCGCCACCGCGCCGGAACAGGTCGCCTTCATGAAGCAGGCGGGCATGCCCCTCTCCAGCCCCAGCAGCCTCACGTACACGGAGCTGACGCCGAAGACGCGGCTCGCGTACCGGCACGCGGTGGACTTCATCCCCGGCGTCACGCCGTACACCGTCTCCACGGTGGTGGAGTTCGAGGCGAAGGGCGACACCGTGCGGATGGTCGTCACGTCCGACGCCATGCACAGCAAGGAGTGGACGGAGCGGGCCTCCATGGGCATGGAGAGCCAGCTCAACAAGCTCAACAAGCGGTTCCAGCGCTAGACTGGCGCATGGCCGCGCGGGAGGACCCAGACCCCATCGAGTTGCACCTGTGTCACCGTTGCCTGATGCGGCTGCCGGTGGACGCGGGCGGGGTGGACCTGCCGCGCCGGGTGCGTGAAGCCCTCAAGGCCCACGGCCTGGCGGCCAGGACGCAGCTCATCCCGGCGTCCTGCCTGGGTCACTGCCCCACGGGGAAGGTCACCGTGCTCGTGGTCCCCGACGCCACGGCGCGGGGCACGCACGCGAAGCTCATCGACCCGAAGGAGGACGGCGAGGACCTCGCGAAGCACCTGTCTGCCCGGCTCCCGAAGAAAGCCGGGCCGCCTTGAGCAGGGCTTCCATCATGGGCACGCAGCTCGCGGTCCCCGTGCCGGCAATCGCATAGGCGGTGCCGTGGTCCGGCGACGTGCGAGGCACCGGCAGGCCCAGCGTCACGTTCACCGTGCGCTCGAAGTCCAGCGCCTTGGCCGGGATGAGACCCTGGTCGTGGTACATGGCCAGCACCACGTCGTACTTCGCGCCCACCTCGTCAGGCCGCGCGAACAGGCCATCCGCGGGGATGGGCCCGTGCGCATCCACCCGCTTCGCCCGAGCAAGGCGGATGGCGGGACCAATCACCTCCACCTCCTCGCGCCCCAACATCCCGCCCTCGCCCGCATGCGGGTTGAGGCCCAGCACGGCGATGCGCGGCTTGCACCCCACCACCGGCTGCAGGCTGCGCGACAGCAACTGGAGCTGCGCCACCAGCTTCTCCACCGTGAGCAGCTTCGGCAGCGCGGAGATGGGGACGTGGTTCGTCGCCAGCGCGATGCGCACGCGAGGCCCGTCCATCATCATCAACACGTCCACGCCGAACGCGTCCGCCAGCACCTCCGTGTGGCCCATGAACGGAATGCCCGCGCGCGAAATCTCCTCTTTCGACACGGGCGCGGTGCACAGCGCGTCCACCGTCCCGGCGCGCATCGCGTCGATGGCGGCCCGCACGTACGCGTACTGCGCCTTGCCGCCTTCGCGCGTGGGCTTGCCCGGCACGCGGTGCTTCGCGGGAAGGTGCGTCACCTCCACCACCGCCGGCCCCTCCATGCGGCCCAGCTCCTCCAGGGCCACGCGAGGGAAGCGGCGGAAGAGGGGAAAGCCATCCAGCGTGGGCCCGTCCCCGAAGACCACTGGCACCAGCGCGCGGCGCACCGCGGGCTTCGCCAGCGCCAGGGCCGTCACCTCTGGCCCGATGCCCGACACGTCCCCCAGCGAGATGCCCACGCGGGGGCGCGCGTCCGTCGTGGTCACCGGGCGCGGGCTCACATCTTCACTTCGACGTTGGCCTTCGAGCGCAGCTCCTGGACGTACTGGTCCAGGAACTTCTCCGTCTTCTCGTTGAGGAGCTTGGACTCCAGCTTGGGCTTCATCTCCTCGAAGGAGGCCACGGCGATGTTGCGGCGCTCCTCCACCTTCAGGATGTGCCAGCCGAAGTTGGTGCGGATGGGCTCGCTGACTTCACCCTCCTTGAGGTTGAAGGCGGCCTTCTCGAAGGCGGGCACCATCACGCCGCGCTTGAAGTAGCCCAGGTCGCCACCGTCCGACGCGCTGGGGCCCTCGCTGCGGGCGCGCGCCAGGGCGGAGAAGTCCATGCCCGGCCGGCGGGCCTCCTGCGCGATGCCCTCCGCCTTCTGCTTCGCGGCGGCCACCTGCTCCGGCGTGGCCTTGGCGTCCACCTGCACCAGGATGTGGCGGGCGTGCACCTCCACGTCCTCGGTCTCCAGGCGCGTGTACTGCGTGTACGCGGCCTTCAGGTCCTCCTCGGTGACCTTCACCTTGGGGCCCACCTTCATGCGCAGCAGCTTGTCGCGCACCACGCGCTTGCGGAGCATGTCCTTGTAGCCGGCGAGCGTGAAGCCCTCGTTCTTGAGCAGCTGCTCGAACTGGCTCATGTCGCTGACGTTGTTCTGCTTGAGCACGTCCTGCACCAGCTCATCCACCTCCGCCTCGGTGGTGGTGATGCCCAGCTGCTGGACCTCCGACTCCATCAGCTTCTCGCCGATGAGCGTGTCCAGCGCGGTCTTCATCAGCTGCGCGCGGGCCTCGGCGCGCTTGTGCGGGTCGATCTCGGAGTTCACGCGCTGGAGCTCCGGCGCGGCGCGCTGCTGCACCTCCGACAGCGGGATGACGTCGCGGTTCACCACCGCCGCCACCTTGTCCACCAGCTCCGCGCGGGCGGACGTCGCCCCCGTGAAGAGCATCACCGCCGCCAGGAACGCCACCAGGTTCTTCATCGCAACGACCCTCTTGAGACAAACGCCGGGAGCCCAACAGGCCCGCTCCCGGAAAAGTCCTTCACTTCGCCGCCTGCGGCGCCGGCCGCCCGCGGATGGTCTGCAGCGTGGCCTCGTTCACCACCACCTGGGCCTTGTCGCGCAGCTCCTTCTCGAAGGCCTCCTGCGCCGCCGCCCGCTTGGCCTCCAAGAGGCGCCCCTCCACCTTCCCGCGCACCTCCACCAGCTCCCGCTTCCTCGCCGACCTGCGCTCCAGCACCTTGAACAGGTGGTAGCCGTACTCCGTGGACACCACGTCCGAAACCTGCCCCACCCCCAGCTTGAATACCACCTCGTCGAAGGCCGGAGGCATCTGTCCCCGGGGGAAGAAGCCCAGGTCGCCCCCCACCTTGGCGTCCGCGCTGAGCGAATAGCGCCGGGCGAGGTCGGAGAACTTCTTGCCTGCCTTGAGCTGCACCTGGAGCTTGCGCGCGTCGTCCAGCCCCTTCACCACCATCTGCGCGGCGTGGACCTCCTCCGGCTCCTGGAAGTCCGCCTCGTGCGCCGCGTAGTACGCGCGCAGCTCCTCCTCCGTCACCGCCACGCGCGAATAGACGTGGTTGGTGAAGAGCTTCTCGATGGTGAGCCGGCTTGCCTCACGCGCGCGCAGCTCCGCCATGGACAGCTGCCCCTGGGCGAGCACCTCGTTGAAGTTGCCCGCCGGGTAGTCGCCAGACAGCCGCAGCACGCCGCGGTCCACCTCTTCGGGGGTCACGGCGATGTTGTTCTGCTTCGCGGCCTGGAGCAGCAGCATCCGCTTCACGAGCGTGTCCACGAGCGCCCGCTTGAAGGGCTCCACCTCCTCGGGCGTGGGCTCAGGGCCCTCCGTGGTGGCCAGCTCCCGCGCCAGCTCCTGCTCGAAGTCCGTCCGGCTAAGCGACTCGCCGTTCACGGTGGCCACCACCGTGGGGTCCGGCCCCTCCTGGGCCTGCGGTCGGCAGCCCGTCAGCCCCAGGACTCCGAGGGCCGCTCCAAGGGTGACGACAGCGGACCACGACAGCAAGGAGGCGCGGAAGGAAGCGGGACGCATGCGCTGAGGCCTCGGGGGAGGGGACAGGGGACCTTCCACGGTGGTGCCAGGCCGCGGGGCTTTCAAGCGGGACGTCACGGCCGGGATGGGAAGCGAACGGATGGGCCCATGGGACGGCTTCCCGGGTAGCACGCCGGGCGGGCCCGGACAACCGGCCCTCCCGGAGGGCTTTTCCTCTAGAGCGGGGTGGCGTTGGAGGACAGGAAGGCCTCCACCTGGGGAAAGATTTCGTCCGGCGCCTTGCGGCCCAGAATCAGGTCCGCGTGGCCGTAGTCCGCCTCGAAGCCGTGGCCGCGGCCGGCGACCAGCATCTTCACGGGGCCGCCCAGGTGCTCCTTCGCCCGGGCCACCGCCAGCGGCGGCGCGAGCAGGTCCCGGCTGCCGGCGATGAGCAGGAAGGGAATCTTCACCCCGGCGAGCGGCTCGCGGTAGTCGAAGCTGCCGTCAAACGACGTGAACCGGCTGGTGGTGATCCACCGGGCGAACTGCCGTCCCACGCCCCCGGCCACGTCCGCGGGCACGTTGGCCAGCGCCCAGCGCACCACCTGCGGATCCATGTTGTCCGCCAGCATCATGTACCGGGTGAGCGGCCCCGGAGGCGCCCCGAAGAAGGCGATGCTGGTGACGCGCCGGGTGGGGATGACCTTGAGCTTGAGGACGGGCTCCACCCGCTGGACGAACGCTCGCAGGCCCGGCTGCACCGCGAAGGTGAAGGGCGCACCCAGGGAGACGGCCGCCTTCACCGGCGCCTGGGGGTTCTTGGCCAGGTGGGCATAGAGCATCAGGCCGCCCTTGGAGTGGCCCACCCACAGCACTTGCTGGGCACCGGTGGACATCACGGTGCGCAAAGCTGTTCTCACGTCGTGCTCGGCCTGGTCGTCGAAGTTCCAGTCCGCGCAGGCCCCGGCGAGCCCCCGGCCGCGCAGCTCGATGACCCAGGTCTCGAACCCCGCCCGCGCCAGGTAGCGCGCCAGGCTGTACTGCTCGTTGAAGTCCATGTGGAAGCGGTTGGCTCCCAGCCCGTGGCACAGCAGGACGGGCTCCGCGAACCGGCGCTCCCCTCGAGGGTGGTAGCGCCCCAGCGCGATGGCCGCTCCGTCGTCCGTGGGCACCCGGTACAGCTCGTCCGGCTTGAACGAGAGGGTCAGCAACCCCTCCTTGCTCCGCTCCACCGCCTTGGTGAAGAGGTCCGCCATCCGGCTCAACCGGGGTGCTGATGCCTGTCGTGATGTCACCCCTTCAGTCTACGCCCGTCGCCCGGCCGTTGCCGGTGTGTCGCACGCGGACTTTGGAGGACCGGCAGGACAGTTGCAGGGGATGTGAGTCCATCGCGGGGAGGTCGTGGAAATGGGGCAGGGCCGGGGTTTCAGTGAAATGTTGTCGTCCTTCATCGCCACAGTTTTTCCCACAGACACACTGCTGGGGGCCTTGAAGGTGATGGAGCGGCACCACGTGCAGGTGGTGGGGGTGGTG
>NZ_RAWQ01000239.1:0-15356 GCF_003668965.1 Corallococcus sp. AB030 | reverse complement strand
CCCCCGGGGGCTGGGTAGGGAAACCGGGGCCTCCCAAGGGCGGGAAGGGGAGCGGCGGTCCCCAGGGGACCAGGCGGGCGTCCCCAGGAAGCGGGTGCCCCCGGGCGGGCAGGCTGGGTATAAGGCCCGTCCAATGGCCGTCCGCTTCGAACTCCTGAATACCGACCCCACCGGCGCCCGCACGGGCATCCTCCACACCCGCAAGGGGTCCTTCCCCACGCCGATGTTCATGCCGGTGGCCACCCACGCCGGCTTCCGCCACCTCGCCATGGAGGAGGTGAAGGAGACGGGGGCCAAGGTCCTCCTCGCCAACACCTACCACCTGATGCTCCGGCCCGGCCCGGAGGTGTTCGAGCGCTTCGGCGGCATCCACCCCTTCATGGGCTGGGACGGCGCCGTGCTGACGGACTCGGGCGGGTTTCAAATCTTCTCCCTGCCGGAGGACCGGCTCATCACGGAGAAGGGCGCGCACTTCCGCAGCTTCTACGACAACAGCCGCCGGCTCCTCAGCCCCGAGTCCAGCATCGCCATGCAGCAGGCGATCAACTCGGAGATCATGATGGTGCTGGACGTGTGCATCGACTCGCGCACGGACGAGGCCGGCACCCGCGAGGCCATGGAGCGCACCCACCGCTGGGCCGTGCGCAGCCTCGCCGCGAAGGAGTCGAAGCCCACGGGCCAGGCGCTGTTCGGCATCGTCCAGGGCGGCGTCCACCCGGCCTTGCGCGATGAGAGCGCCGCGTTCCTCACCCAGCTGCCCTTCGACGGGTTCGCCATCGGCGGTCTGGCCGTGGGCGAGACGAAGGTGGAGCGCGACACGATGACCGAGCGCGCCACCGCGTCCCTGCCGCAGGACAAGCCTCGCTACCTGATGGGCGTGGGCACGCCCACGGACCTGCTGGAGGCGGTGCTGCGCGGCGTGGACATGTTCGACTGCATCATCCCCACCAAGATGGCGCAGCAGGGCTACGCGTACACGTTCCAGGGGCTGGTGCGCATCACCCGCACCGTGTACCAGTTGGATGACGGGCCGCTCGACCCCGAGTGCGACTGCTATGTGTGCAAGCGCTACACGCGCGGCTACCTGCAGCACCTGATGCGCGGCAAGCACCACCTGGGCTCGCGCTTCCTGTCCGTGCACAACGTGCGGCACTACCAGCGGCTGATGGAGCGCGTGCGCGAGGGCATCCTGCGCAACGGCTACGCGCAGACGTACCGCGAATTGAAGGCCGCCATCGCCACGCCCAAGGACCTCAAGGACGAGGCCCTGGCCAGCGCCGCGACGTTGAAGGACGTGGGCTGAAGTCCGGGCGGGTGGCCCTCCGCCCGCCCTCCGGCCGGGTTGTGATGGGCCGCACGCGGGCGGCGGTGCGGCGGGACGTGGCGGGTTAGCCTGCGGTGCTACCTGCCGCATGGACCCGCGCGTCGCCACCCTCCTGAGTCACGTCCGCTCGAGCGCGGAGAACCGGCCCGGCGTGTACCGGTTCTTCGGTCCCGCCGGGGAGCTGCTCTATGTGGGCAAGTCCGTGCGGGTGCGCACGCGGCTCCTGTCCTACTTCCGCGCGGACGAGGGCGAGAAGGCCTGGGAGATCGTCGCCCAGGCGCACCAGGTGGAGTGGGAGTACACGGCCAGCGAGTTCGCGGCGCTGCTCCATGAGTTCCGGCTGATCAAGAGCCACCGGCCCCTCTACAACGTGGAGCACAAGCGCGACCGCGCGCACTGCTTCCTCCAGCTCACGCGCGAGGCCGTGCCCCGGCTGCGCGTGGTGGGCCAGCCCGGTGGCGGCGGGCGCGCGGAGTACTTCGGGCCCTTCCACGGGCGGCACACCATGGCGGACGTGGTGCGCGCGGTGAACGACCTGCTGGAGCTGCGCGACTGTCCGTCCGAGACGCCCATGCGGCTGGCGGATCAGATCCAGCTCTTCCCCCTGAAGGACGACCCGCGGTGCATGCGCGGGCAGACGGCGCGGTGCCTGTCGCCGTGCGCGGGCGGGTGCACGACGGCGGAGTACCTGGCGCAGGTCTCGCTGGCTCGCGCGTTCCTCAACGGCGAGTCGGACCGGCCGCTGGTCATCCTGCGCGAGCGCATGGCGATGGCGGCGCGGCGGCTCCAGTTCGAATACGCGGCGGAGCTGAGAGATCGCGCGGAGCGGCTGGAGAACGTGCAGGCGTGGATCGTGGAGCTGGGGCGCACGCTGCGGCGGCTGTCGCTGGTCTACACGGTGCGCGGGCACGGCGGGGAGGACCGCACGTATGTGCTGCGGCGGGGGCGGATCCGCGCGGAGGTGCCCGCGCCCCGGACGCCGGAGGAGCAGGCTGCGCTGGACGCACGCGTGCGGGACATCTTCGACGTGCCGGAGCCGGAGGCGATTGGCCTCCGCGCTCAGGAGGCCCAGGAGGTGATGCTCGTCGCGAAGTGGTTCCGCCTGCACCCGGCGGAGCTGGATGCGACGGTGCCTGCCCCGGCGCGGGCCGGGAGCGATGAGCCCTTCGAGGAGGCCGCGGAGGCCCGGGCCGCGCTCGCTCGCACGCTGGAACGCACCGTGGAGGGACCGGACGAACCGGAGCCCGACGTCGCCTCCGAGCCGATGGGGTGATGACGCCGGACATCACCCGGCGCACGGCTGTCACCAGCGGCGCGGGCCTTCGCTGACGAGGCCTTGCCCACGGGCCTTGGAAACACAGGGGTTTGGCGTTCACCCCAGGAAGCACGAGCGCTGGCACACGCCGTGCTCATGGGACGGGCATCCCCGCTGTTTCCACGAGGCCCTATCCCATGGCGATCTCCTCCCTCTCGCGTCCGTCCTCCAGCCCGTGCGCGAAGGTGTCCCCCGAAGCCGCGCAGGCCCCGAGGAATGTCGTGGTGAAGGTCGTCAACGCCGACGGCTCTCCCGTGAAGACGGTGGACTCCGCGAAGCAGCCCCAGGAGTTCGCCAAGCTGCTGAAGGAGCTGGGTCTGACGAAGGAGTCCCTGCTGAAGGGCGAGGGCGCGAAGGCCCAGGGCCCGAAGCCCACTGGCTCGCAGAGCTTCCAGCAGAACTGGCAGCGCGACAGCTTCGAGCCTTCCAAGGCCCAGGCCCAGAAGCCCCAGCCCACTCCGGCCCCGACTCCCGCTCCTGCACAGGCGCAGGGTGCAAAGGGCCCGTCCTCCGGCAAGAGCGCGGATCAGGTGGCCCAGGACATCGCGAAGGAGGCCACGTCCTGGAAGTACGACTACTCGGGCGGCAAGACGTGGGATGCCGCCATGAAGAACTCCAGCAACTTCGACGCGTCCAAGTCCGGCGTCTGCGTGGACATGGCCATCGAGGCCGAGCAGCGCTTCGAGCAGGCCGGCGTGGACGCGCGCGTCGTCTTCGGCGATACGGACCGGGGCGCCCACGCGTGGGTGGAGTTCAAGGACGACAAGGGCCAGTTCCAGGCCTTCGACCCCACCGCCGCGGCCTGCACCAAGAAGTCCGACGACGCCATCACCCCGTATGACAGCGGCGCCTACCAGTACCAGGGCGTCACCGAGACCCACCAGGCCGTGGGCTGAAGTCCTCCGCCTCAGCGTGGGAGCCGCGCGGCGATGCCGTCGAGCATGAGCTCCAGTCCCTGCTCGAACACCGCGTCCAGGGACGTCTCCGTGGGGGACTCGACCTCCCGGACGGTCCGTGGGAACCGGCCGGATTCGAGCATCCGCTGGTAGTAGGGCCCCACGGTGTCGCGCAGCTCCGTCCAGTCCCTGCCAAACCGGCGCTCGTAGCGCACCTCGGCGGATTCTCCCTGGATGGCGCCCGCGGCGTAGGCACTGACGTTCTGCAGGGCCCGCATGGCGTTGCCACTGCCCTTGAACCCGGGCTCCTCACCCAACGCGGCCAGGGATGCCTCCACGTACACCAGCGCGTGGGGAACCATGCTCATCCGAGGCCCCACCAGGTCCGTGAACCACAAGTGCTTGTGCGCGGCCCGCCGAAACCGGTGGGCGACGTCGCGCAGGATTTGACGCCAGTCCCCCTGGTACGGGCCGGCCGCGACCATCTCCCGGTAGACCGCGTCGGCCATGAGCTCGTGCAGCTCCTTCTTCGAGTACACGAAGCCGCGAAGCCGCTTCGAATCCACCTTCAGCGCGGCCGCCACGGTGCGCAGGGAGACGGCGCCGAGCCCCTTCTTGTCGGCGAGGCTCACGGCCGCCTGGGCGATGGCGGCCCGTCGCAGCGGGACCGACCCATGCAGGTGGGCAGGTTCGGGGCGCTCCCAGAGCAGGGGCACCGTCTTCACTGGCGGGAGCAATCTCAGACTCATTGCCTCCAGTCTTGCTCGATTCCGGGCCTCCGTGACAGTCCGCGCTACCGGAGGTTTCGGATGACGCGGCAGGGATTGCCGGCGGCGAAGACATACGGGGGAATGTCCCGCGTCACCACGCTGCCCGCGCCGATGGTGGTTCCCTCGCCGATGGTGACGCCCGGGCAGATGATGGAGCCGCCGCCAATCCACACCTTCGAACCGATGGTGATGGCGCGGCCCAGCTCCGGGCCCTTGATGCGCTCATCCGGGTCCAGGGGATGCGTGGCCGCGTACACCTGCACGCCCGGGCCGAAGGACACGTCGTCGCCAATCGTCACCGTGTTGCAGTCCAGGATGACGCACTGGAAGTTCATGAAGACACGCTCGCCCAGCCGGATGTGCTCGCCGTAGTCGCAGAGGAACGGCGGTTCGATCCACGTTCCGGCGCCCACCTTGCCCAGCAACTCGGCGAGCAGGCTTTCACGCAGCGGCAGCTCGTCCTCGGTGGACTGGTTGTAGGCGCGCAGGATCTTGCGGGCGCGGCCCCGCTCGGCGACCAGCTGCGGGTCGACGGCGCTGTACAGCTCGCCCGCGAGCATCTTCTCTTTCTCCGTTCGTGCCATGCCCGGAAGGGTACTCATCCATTGCCCGGATGGTGAACAGCCCGTGTGGTGGCGGGTGACACTGGACGGCCCGGACAGCGAGGATGCCAGCCATGAGGATTGAGCGGGTCGAGGAGACGCTGGAGCGCATCCGTCGCGAGGTGGAGCGGACGCCGGATGGCGTGCTGGCCTTCGATGGGGATGGCACGCTGTGGAGCGGGGACGTGGGGGACGACCTGTTCATGGCCCTGCTGGATCACGGCGGCGTGCGCCCCGAGGCCCGCGTGGCGCTGGAGCAGTTGGGTGCCCGCCATGGCGTGGAGTCGCATCCGGACGCGGTGACGCTGGCGCATGCGCTGTTCAAGGCGTTCGAGGCCGGGCGGCTGCCGGAGAAGGACACCTACGAGATGATGGCGTGGATCTTCGCCGGCTGGCACGCGGAGGAGATGCGCGGCTTCGCGCTCGACGTGGTGGCCCGGCGGGGCGTGGCCGGTCGCGTCCATCCAGAAGCCCGCCGCGTGGTGGAGTGGGCGCGGGGGCAGGGCGTGGACTGCTACGTGGTCAGCGCATCGCCGCGCGCCGTGGTGGAGGCCGCGGTGCGCGAGGTGGGCATCACGCCTGACTTCGTGGTGGCGTGCACGCCGAAGGAGGAGGGCGGACGGCTGCTGACGTCCGTCTTCGAGCCCGTGCCCTACGGCCCTGGCAAGGTGAACAGCCTGCGGCTGCGGACGAACCGGCCGCTCTACGCAGCCTTCGGCGACAACGTGTTCGACCTGGAGCTGCTCGCGGCCTCCCGCGTCCCGGTGGCCATCCGGCCCAAGGCGCGGCTGCGCGACCGCGCGGCGGAGCTGCCCGCGCTGGTGCAGCTGCACCCCGAAGAGGCCTGACGCAAAACGGGCGTGGAGGAGGCCTCCACGCCCGTCTTACTGAAACATCCATGCGCCGCTTCGTGGGTGACCACGAAGCGGCGTCACGTTGACGCGGTCAGCTCCCCGTGACGGGGACGAACTCCACGCGGCGGTTCGCGCTGCGGCCTTCCGGCGTCTCGTTGGACACGCGCGGACGGTCGGGGCCGAAGCCCTTCGCCTCCAGTCGCGAGCCCGCGATGCCCTTCTGGATGAGGTATGCGCGCACGCGGTTCGCGCGCTGCTGGCTCAGCGTGCGGTTGGCCTCTTCCGGACCGCTGTTGTCCGTGTGGCCTTCAATCCGGACGTTCAGCTTCGGGTTCGCCTTCAGGTAGGCCGCGATGTCATCCAGCTGCCGCTGCTCGTTCTCCTGGAACTCCGACTGGTTCACCGGGAACTGGACGATGTGCTCCAGCGGCGACGTCGTCTCCGCGGGCTTCTCCTCGGGCTGGGGCTTGGGCTCCTCGGGCTTGGGCTGTTCCTTCGCGGGGCAGCCACGCTCGGACGCGGGACCGGCCTCGTTCGGGCAGGCATCCTCCTTGTCCGGCACGCCGTCGCCGTCCGTGTCCTTCACCGGGCAGCCACGCTCGGACGCGGGGCCGGCCTGGTTCGGGCAGGCGTCGTCCTTGTCCGGCACGCCGTCGCCGTCCGTATCCTTCACCGGGCAGCCGCGCTCGGACGCGGGACCGGCCTCGTTCGGGCATTGGTCCTCGCGGTCCACCACGCCGTCGCCGTCCGAGTCCTTGTCCGGGCAGCCGTTGTTCTCCACGGAGCCGGCCTCCAGCGGGCAGCGGTCGTCCTTGTTCGCCACTCCGTCGCCGTCGTCGTCCTCGTTCGGGCACTGCTCCGGCGTGTGGCTGCGGCCGGTGCGGCACCGGTCCACGGGCTCGGGCTCGTTCGCGTACGCGATGCCCGCGGCCAGCCGGAACGACGGCGTGCCCGGGATGTCCGTGAAGCCGTGCCCGCCAATCGCGAACGCCTCGAAGCCCGCGCCCACCGGCAGCCGCACGCCGCCCAACAACTCCAGCGCCAGGTCCGACTCCACGAGCGACTCGGCGGCCTGGAGCGCGATTTCGGCGCGCAGCCCCTTGCCGCGCGTGGCCACCACCACGCCCTGCTCCAGCTCCGTGCCCACGTCGCGGCCCGGCTCCACTTCACGCGAGCGGATCCGGATGCCCGCGTTGGCGCCCAGCACCACGGGGCCCACCTCGCGGCTGATGGACACGCGGGGCGCGAACTGGAACCCGGCCCAGCCCGCCTGACGGCCGAACGCGTCCGCCGTGCCTCCCGGAATCCCGATGTCCAGGCCCAGGCCCAGGAACACCGGCGCGCCTTCCTCTCGCCGCAGCAGCTCGTAGCGCACGCCCAGCTCCGGCGTGCCCAGGCCGAACGAGTCCGGCTCGCTCACGCCCACCAGCTGCTCCGCGCCGTGACCGCCCTGCGCGATGATGACGGGCAGCTTCGCGGAGAACTCCAACCGGTCCACCGGCGACCACGCGCCGGCCAGCCAGCCCGCGGTGCGGTAGTGGAGGATGGAGCGCTCCAGCCCGTCACTGCCCTGGAGCAGGAGGATGCCGCGCTCGTAGTTGACCATGAGGAGCAGGCGGTAGCCGCCCTCGGGGAGCACGCGGCCGGTGTCCACCAGCATCGAGTCCGTCGCCGCCGGCGTGAAGCGCAGGCGCTCCAGGTCCAGCGGGACGAGCGGGCTCGTGGTGGTCTGCCCGAACGCGGCGGGGGTGACGGCGGTGGCCAGCAGCGCGGCCAGCGCCCAGCTCTGAGCCTTCGTACGCAAGGGGAGGTCCATTCGAGAAAAGAGGGAGCGCATGTCTCAGTTCCCCCGGGCCGGGTTCTGACGGCGACGCGACGAGCCCCAGGCCGCCAGGGCGGCGAGGAGCGCCAGCGCGGACGTGGTGCCACCGGTGCTGTTACAGCCACCGCCAGCGATCTCCACGACCTGCGCCTGGACCCGGACCTGGAACGTGCACTGCGCGGTGTTGCCCGCCGCATCCGTGGCGGTGACGGTGACCTGCGTGGCTCCCGCCGGGAACTCACTGCCCGACGCGGGCGAGGACGTCACGGTCGGATTGGCTGTCACCGCGTCCGTGGCCGTGGGCGTGAACGTCACCTGCGTGTTCGGCGCCACGGTGATGTCCGCGGGGCAGGTGAGGGTGGGCGCCGTGGTGTCCTGCACCGTCACCTGGAACGTACAGGTGAGGCCGGTGGAGGTCGCGGTGACCGTCGTGGTGCCAATCGGGAACAGCGCGCCCGACGGCTGCGAGTAGCTCACCGGGAGCCCTCCCGCCGGCTCCAGCACGGCGGGGTCGTAGGTCACGAGCGCGCCGTCTGGATCCGTCGCCTCCACGGTGAGGTTCGCGGGGCAGGTGAGGGTGGGGGGCACCGCGTCGTCCGTCACGTTGAGGGTCACGGTCGCGATGTTGCTGTCGTCGGCGCAGTCACGGACCCGGTAGGTGAAGCTGTCGGTGCCCACGAAGCCGGGGTTGGGGGTGTACTCGAGCGTCCCCTGCGCGCTGGTGCCCAGCGTGCCGTGCTGCGGCTGGGTGACCGCGGTCCAGCTCAACACCTGGCCGGGGTCCGGATCCGTGCCGCTCAGGGCGATCGCCGTGACCGTGTCCTTCGGAACGACGACCGTCTGGTCCGCCGCCGTCGGAGGACGGTTGGCGACGACGGTCACCATCCGCCCGCCGGAGATGGCGTTGGCGAAGACAGTCAGCCCGTAGGTGCCCACCGGCACGTCCGCGGGGACGGTCACCGTCGCGCGCGTGGCCGAGGTGTTGCTGGAGGGAAGCGTCCAGAGACGCCCGCCTTCCGCGGCGCGGAGCCGCACCAGGGGGAAGTCGGTGGGGGAGTCCGAGTAGCTGCCGCTGCTGCCTCCGGAGATGCCCCGGAACAGCATGCCCTCCAGGACGGTGGGGCAGGCCGCGACGAGGGTCACCGGATTCGTCACCGTGGGCCGCCACGCGGGCTGGGCGCCGTTCTCGTTGAACAGCTCCGCGTCGGGCGCGCCCACGCCTCCCACGAGGAGGACCTCGCCTGAAGGCAGGGCGGTGGAGATCAGCCCTCCGCGTGTGGTGGGGTCCGCGACGGTCGTGAAGATGCGCAGCTGGGGATCGAAGATCTCCGCGGTGTCGACGTACGCGCCCAGGTCGGTCAGGCCGCCCGCGATCAGGACCTTGCCGGAGGGCAGCAATGTGGCGGTGTGGTGATAGCGCGACTGCGAGAGCGAGCCCACCGGAGTCCAGGTGTTCGTGGCGGGGTCGTACAGCTCCGCGGACGTGAGGTACGTGAGGCCCACGAGTCCTCCCGCCGCCAGCACCTGGCCCGAGGGCAGCAGCGTCAGCGTCAGCTCGTCCCGGATATCGTTGAGGTTCGCTGCGGGGGCCCAGGTGTTCGTGACGGGGTCGTAGAGCTCCGCCGAAGCCGTCTCCACGCCGGTGTTGTCATGGCCGCCAGCGACGAGCACCCTGCCGTCGTGGAGCAGCACCGCGCCATGGCTTGCACGCGCGACAGTGGGAGGCGCCGCCGCGCTCCAGGTGTTGGCGTCGGGCGAGTAGATCTCCGCGGAGGCGAGCACCGCGGCGTTGCGCTGGCCACCGGACACGAACACCCGGCCATCCGGAAGGAGCGTGGCGGAGTGGAGGTGCCTCGTGCCGAGGAGGTCGGCGGTGGGCAGCCAGGTCCCGGTGGTGGAGTCGTAGCGTTGGGCGGACGCCGTCGAGACGCCCGCGTTGCGGCCACCGGCGACCAGCACCAGGCCGGAGCGCAGGACGGTCGCGGTCGCGCGCTCGCGGGGCACGGCGAGCGCGGGCGCGGCGCTCCAGCTGTTGCTCGCGCGGTCATACACCTCCACCGCCGCCGAGGAACTGACGCCACGGCCTCCCGCGACGAGCACCTGACCGCCAGGCAGCAGCGCCACCATGGGGTCCGTCCGGGGCGTGCCCATGGCGCCGGCCGGGGACCACTGGCTCGCGGCGGGGTCGTAGACCTCCGTCTGCGCGAAGAACGTCAGGCCGGGGAGCTGGGCGAACCCGCCCGTGACGAACACCTTGCCCGAGGGCAGCAGCGTCGCGGTGTGGTTCTCGCGGGCGGTGTTCATCGTGCCCGCGGCGGCCCAGGTGCCGGTGGCGGGGTCGTAGATCTCCGATTCGATCTGCGCCGCCCTGGATGTGTTGGAACCGCCGGTGACGAGGACGCGGCCATTGGGCAGCAACGTGGCCATGTGGCTGGCGCGCGGGAACGCGAGGTTGCCGGTCGCGGTCCAGGTGTTGGCGGCCGGGTCGTAGAGCTCCGACTGGGCCGTGACACCGCTCGCGGTGAAGCCACCCGCGACGAGCACGCGGCCGTCGGGAAGCAGCGTGCTGGTGGAGTAGTGGCGGGCCACCAGCGGGGGCGCGGCGGCGGACCAGGTGCCGCTGGCCGGATCGTAGAGGTCGGCTCCGGGCACCTCTCCGCTGCCGCTGAAGCCGCTCACCGCGAGCACCCGCCCGTCACGCAGCCGCGTCGACATGTGCGCGCCGCGGCCCGCGGTCATGGCGCCCGTGGCGGTGAAGGTGTTGGTCGCGGGGTCGTAGAGCTCCGCGGTCGTGAGCCGGACGCCGCCACCGCCGGTGCCGCCCGCTATGAGGACCTGTCCCGTGGCCAGCAGCGTGGCCGTGGGGAGGGCGCGGGTCGTGGACATGTTGCCCGTGGCGGCCCAGGTGTTGGCGATGGGATCATAGAGGCGTCCCCCCTGCGAGCCATCGGTCAGCACCAGCACCCGGCCCGTGGGCAGGAGCACGGCCAGGGTGACGTTGCCCGTGAGGCTGGAGGGGCCCGCGGAGGCCCAGGTGCTGGTGGCGGGATCGTAGGTCTCCGCCGTGCCCACGAATCCGGACGAGTTGACGCCGTTGACGACGAGCAGTTTCCCGTTGGGGAGCAGGACGGCCGCGTGTTGCCCGCGTGCCGTCGCCATGGACGGGGTGGCGTACCAGGCCGGTGCCGTCGCGAGACGGGCGTGCGTGGTGCGGATGCCCTCGGATGCCGCCGGGCGCTCGTTCCCGCCGCAGGAAAGAAGGCCCAGGCTCGCGGCGAACAACAGGAGCCTGCTCCAGACAGCGCGTTGTGACCGCATCGATGAAACCCCGATCCGCGAGGGCTGGCGCGACCACGACCGTCGGCCTGCCGCTCGACGTGAACACTCCGGGTTGCGGATTATCAGTGCGCCGGGTGCTGGGGCAATGCGTGAAAAAATCCGGCGCGGTCATCCGCCGCGTGGGTCGTAGATTTTCTCGGGGGGGGCCTCCAGGAAGCGGCGCCACCAGAGACGGGCCTCCTCGTCGGTGTAGCCGTCCCAGGTGTTGACGTGGGGGAAGGGCAGGAGCCAGGGCTCCAGGAACCGGGCCAGTTCGCGATACGCCGGCAGCGTTTCACCCCACTTCGTATTCCCCGCGAGCGGCACGGGGCCCAGGCCGATCAAGGCACGGCCTCCGGTGAGCTCCTGGACGGAGGTATCCGGGTGACTCAGGTGCGAGAGGAGCGCCTGGATGCCGCCAACGGTTTCGAGGAGGGGAGGGCCCAGGAAGTTCATCCAGTGGATGCCGTCAACTCCTTCTCCCATGCCCCACGTACTCTCCCGTGGAACATCCCAGCCAGGATGCTGGATTAATTGATCCCTCAGGAGGGGAAGGAGTTTCGACCTCCCACGGGTGAACGAGAGCGACAGTCCCGCATGGCCCGTGCTGAAGGGAAGGAGCTCCGCCAGCGACTGCGCCAGGTCGCGCGCCTTTTCAGGTCCCTGCTCCTCCAGGTACTGCATGGGGACCTTCACGCTCAGAACGCTGTACTCAGAAGAGGGTTCTCGCCAGGGAAGCCGTGAGCGGAAGCTGAATTCGTAGCCACTGGGATCCGACTCTCCGCCAATGAGATGAACCCATGTGTCGAAGCCCCGCTTGGTCAGCGTGCGGAACCAGATGGAGTCTTGCTCCATGTCATTCAAGGGCTCAAAACGAGGCTTCGCGACATGGCGCCGCGCTTCCTCCCAGAACTCAGGTGTGAGTGGGAAGGCCGCCTCACTGATGTCGGGGTCATAACCCGTGGTCAGTTTCTCAGGCGCATGCCCAATGGCGTTGAGAAACAGGTCCAGTGACTGTCTCGCGTATGGGGCAAGTGGTCCGTGGTCATGCGGTAGATAGAACACGATGCGCAGGACGAGTTGGACCCGGGGGAGGGTCGTGGCGAAGTGTTCAGAGAGCGTGTAGCTACTCACGGATGATCCCGAACTGAGGTGTGATGATGGCGGGATTGCATTGCCCATCAAGGCTTGCATACCGAGTCATCTGATCCCTTGTTTCTGGAACCGAAGGACGACGTCAGGCTTCATGATGTCCTGTTGTCCCCCCTTGCCCGTGCGGATCACATATCTCGGCTCGATCGAAACGTTGTTGGGGAAGTGCCGGAGGATTTCGCGCTGCACACATGCGAAGGCAACGTCATGCTTCATGGTCCCAAGCTCAGCCTGTCGTCGGATGGGATCGCCGTACTTGTCATGGCCGACCACGCGCAAGCACTCCTTGTCGTCCGGGTATTTCCCCTGGCCGTACTCACGCTCATTGACGATGAAGTCCGCATCCTTCGCGCACTCCACCAACAGGTGCTCGATGCGGGCCACGTCCGCCGCCTCCAGTAGCTTCATCGTAGCGCTCGCTGTGGCCGCTGCCCTCACGGCCTTGTCCATCCAAGGCAGGAACGCCTCATCCCCCGGCTGCGTGTAACAGGTGGGATTGCGCAGACATGCACTGGTCGCGGAGTCGGATGTCTGCGCGTACTGCCTTGGACCCGAAGCGCAAGACAAGCAGAGCAGGGCCACCAGTCCGCCCAGAAGGCGCCCATCAATCATCGTCTTCACCCACGTCGTGCGCCGCCGCGTTGAACAAGCCGAAGCCCCCGGCCTCCTCACTGGAGATGTCTGCCCGGCGCAGGGCAGGGGAGTGCTGCGTCTGTCCCACCGCCATCCACCGTGGCGCGGCCAGCAGCACGCCGTCCTTCGGCAGCTCCGGCAGCAGGTGCTCCAAATCCCCGAGGATGAACTCCGCGTGCCCCACATCCTCCGGCTCAGGCAGCCCCACCGGCGGATGCCACGGCCCTCCGTCCAGGTGCCCGAAGGGGAAGCTCCCCGTGCCGCTCGCGCCCCCGTACCCCCCTTCCAGCAACCGCCTTGTCCGCTCCGCGCCCCCCGTCACCGCCGGCAGGCACACACGCGTCAGCCAGTCCCAGGTCGCCGTGCCCTGCTCCACGGGCCAGTCCAGCTCCACCGCGTCGTCGGCCTTCGCCAGCAGCGCATCGATGTACGCACACGCCGCTCGTGGCCCCAGCACGCCACCCCGGCGCGCCTCCTCCACCGCCGAGGCCCACAGCTCCTCGCGGTAGTAGTGCGCGAAGTAGAACCCCGGCTCGTCCCACTCAGGCCGCACGCCCCGGGGCAGCTTCGCCAGCACCAGTCCGCTCGACAGGTACGCGGGCCCCGTGGCCCGGGGGTGGAACTGGCTGAAGGCCAGCCGGAACACCCGCACCGCCAGCCCCGCCTCCTCCGTCGCCTCCAGCCCGTCCGGACACCCCGCGCGCAGGTGGAAGTCGTCGAAGCGCAGGAACACGTCCACCGCCATGCCCACCGCGTTCTGACACAGCGACTCCAGGCACGCTGCCAGCGGATGCCCCGCGTCCCCCGAGGCTTCCACCGACGCCTCCCACGCCGCCGCCAGCACCGTGCGCGTTGCCGCCTCCACCCGCAGCGACAGCCGCACCCGGCCGCCCTCGAACGGAGCCTCCCCGTGCCGGACGTCCTCCCCGTGAAGCGCGCCCCGATGTTCCTGCCCTGGAGTCGTCATGCTAGGCACCCATCCTTTCCCACACATCCCCTCCAGGCCAGGAGCCCCATGTCCGAGCCCTCCCATCCGCGCGACGGCGACTTCGAGCTCGTCACCCTTCGCAACGGTCACCGCGCCGTGCGCCACCTGGGCCATGGCGAGGTCATGCACCCCGCGGTGGGCCCGTGGCAGGAGGCCCTGCGCCTCTACGTCGACCAGCCCGGCCTCGCGGACCGCCTGCGCCAGCCCGGCCCGCCGCTCGTCATCCACGACGTGGGCCTGGGCGCCGCCACCAACGCCGTCGCCGCGCTCACCCGCGCCCGCGAACTGGGCCCGGCCCGCGCCCGCGACCTGCACATCGTCAGCTTCGAGGTGGACCTGGCCCCGCTGCGGCTCGCGCTCGCGGACGCGGAGGGCTTCCCCTTCCTCCAGCCGTTCCGCGAAGCCGCTGAAAGCCTCATGAAGCACGGCGCCTGGAGCGAGCCCGGCATCCAGTGGACCCTCAAGCTGGGGGACGCGGTGCCCTTCCTGGAGCCGGACGCGGGGCTGCCCCCGGCGGACCTCGTCTTCTTCGACCCGTTCTCACCCGCGTCCAACCCGGACATGTGGACCGAAGCCGTCCTCGCCCGGGTGCGCCGGCATTGCCGGGAAGACGGAGAGGGCGCCCTGCTGATGACCTACAGCGCGGCCACGCCCACCCGCGTCACGCTGCTGCTCGCGGGGTTCTACGTGGGCGCCGGCGTGTCCACCGGCGCCAAGGGGGAGACCACCGTGGCCTCGACCCGCTACGAAACACTGGCCGCCCCGCTGGGGACCCGGTGGCTGGAGCGCTGGGAGCGCTCGTCCTCCCGGGCCCCGCACGGGGGCACCCTCACGCATGAGGTCGAGCGTCGCCTCCGGACCCATCCTCAGTGGCGCTGAGCGCCCCTTCCGCGGAAGCCTCGCTCCAGCGCAGGTGGAACGTCGCCGCCGTGCCGTCGAACTCCTCCGGCAGCGCCACCACCCGCCAGCCCCCGCACAGCGCCACCGCGCGCGCCAGCAACCCCGCCGCGAACGTCGGCTGATCCGCCAGCACGTCGTTCATCCAGAGCTCTAGCGACGTCGCGCTGCGCTCCACGATTTTGATTTCACTGAAGTTGTTGCCGGCGCGAAAGCCCAGGTCCGCCCGCAGCAGCATCCGCCGGGGACCGGCCAGCCGGCCCACGCCCAGGAGTGCGCGGCCAAAGAAGGTGCCGAAGTAGGCGTCCATGAAGCGCTCGCCCAGGGAGTAGTACGCGGCCTCCGCCGGCACGCCGCCGTAGACGTGCCCGGCCGCGATGCGCAGGAACTCCCGCCACTGCTCCAGCGAGTAGGAGCGCTCCAGCTTTTTGTCGAGGTCCAGCCCCGCCCGCTTCAGGTGCTCGCGGCACGCCGGCGTCAGGCGGTTCTCCAGCGCGCGGACGAAGAGCGCGTCGACGGTCTGGGCGAAGACAAGCTTCTCAGGATTCATGGGGAGCACCCTACACGAAGCCCCCCATGCGATGCTCCCCCACCTGTGTACTGACGTTCAGTGTCGCGTCCCCGGAGTGTCAGGAAGCTGGCGCGCGCCGCACCCTTCGTGAACTCCGGGTGTTTTCAGACCCTACGTCGACGGACCGTGCCACCAATCCGCGGAGCCACTGGTGCGCGGGGTCGCCGTCGAAGCGCTCGTGCCAGACGTGGAGGATGTCGAAGGGGCGCAAGGG